>JAJXTX010000229.1 GCA_021783385.1 Pseudomonadota bacterium | reverse complement strand
GCCACCGTCTCGGTGGGCGAGGACATCGGCTTCCTGCCCGGCACCGAGGAGGAAAAGATGACGCCATGGATGGGCGCGCTCACCGACAACCTGGAAGTGCTCGCCAATCCCGAGGACGGCGGCAGCTGGGGCCGTCAGGCCACCAACGACCTGCTCGCCTCGCGCATCAAGATCCGTTCGCTCAACTTCATGCGCGGACGCACGTTCCTGAGCCGCTACCTGATCATCGACGAGGCGCAAAACCTCACCCCGAAGCAGATGAAGACCCTGATCACCCGCGCCGGGCCCGGGACCAAGATCGTCTGCCTCGGCAACGTCGAGCAGATCGACACGCCGTACCTCACCGAGACCACCTCGGGGCTGACCTACGCAGTCGACCGCTTCAAGCAGTGGGCGCATTCGGCGCACATCACGCTGCGCCGGGGCGAGCGTTCGCGGCTGGCCGACTTCGCGGCCGAGGCGCTCTGAACCAACGCCACAGCCACCGACCCGGCGGTGGCTGTGGCGGACGCGGCGCCGGCGCGGCGCGAGTAGAATGATGGCCTCACCGTTCGCTGACGAGCTGCCGCCGCCCGATGCCACTGACGCCCCGCCTCCTGTTGCTGATGCTGCTGGCGCTGTACGTGCTGTGCGCGCTGCTGGTGCACCTGCGCGGCCGCAGCCGGCTGCGCTTCGACCGCCAGCTGGTGGATCACTCGGCGCTGTTCGCGCCTTACAACCTGCTGATGTACGCGTTCTCGGCGGTGCCGGCGCGGCCGATCCTCGACCGCCGCGGGTTTCCGCAGCTGGATCTGCTGCAGGCCAACTGGCGGGTCATCCGCGACGAGGCAACGCACCTCTTCGACGAGGGTCACATCCGCGCGGCCGAGAAGCACAACGACGCCAGCTTCAACAGCTTCTTCAAGCAGGGTTGGAAGCGCTTCTACCTGAAGTGGTACGGCGAGCCGCTGGCCTCGGCCGAGGCGCTGTGCCCGCAGACGGTGGCGCTGCTGAAGTCGATTCCCAGCGTGAAGGCGGCGATGTTCGCGCTGCTGCCGCCGGGCAGCAAGCTCAACCCGCATCGCGATCCGTTTGCCGGCTCGCTGCGCTACCACCTCGGCCTGATCACGCCAAACTCGCGCGACTGCCGCATTTTCGTCGATGGCGAGGAGCACGCCTGGGGCGACGGCAAGGACGTCGTGTTCGACGAGACCTACGTGCACTGGGCCGAGAACAAGACCGGACAGACGCGGGTGATCCTGTTCGCCGACGTGGAGCGCCCGCTGCGCACGCGCTGGATGAGCGCGATCAATCACCGCGTGGGCGCATTCATGGGCCGCATCACGGCGTCTCCGAACACCGATGCGGGAGCGGAGAAGACCGGCTTCATCAATCGCCTGTTCGCGCTCAGCCAGCGCAAGCGCGGCTTCAGCCGGGCCTTCAAGCACCGCCACAAGAAGCTGTTCAAGGCCGCCAAATACCTCGGCATGTTGCTGCTGATGTGGCTGATCTTCCTTGCGCCGTGGCCGTTCTTCCGCTGAGCAAGGCCGGCGTCGCCGGTTGTCGGCCGCACAAAAAAGCCGCGGCATCGACCGCGGCCTTTTTGTTGTACTCGGCGCGTCGCAGGCTCAGCCGCCGATGCGCCGGACGATGGCGTCGGCAAAGCCGGCGGTATTCCCCCGGCCGCCAAGGTCGGGCGTGGCCTGCTCGCGATCGAACTCCATCGCGACGCGGATCGCCCGGCGCAGCTGCTCGCCCTTGGCCACCATGTCAAGGTGATCGAGCATGTCGGCCGCCGCCAGCAGCAGTGCGCACGGATTGGCGACACCCTTGCCTGCGATGTCCGGCGCCGAGCCGTGCACCGCCTCGAAGATCGCCGCCTGCGTGCCGATGTTATCGCCCGGCGCCAGCCCGAGCCCGCCAACCAGGCCCGCGCACAGGTCGGACAGGATGTCGCCGAACAGGTTGGTGGTGACGATCACGTCGAATTGGTGCGGGTTCATCACCAGCTGCATGCAGGTGTTGTCCACGATCATCTCGCTGAACTCGATCTGCGGGTATTCCCTGGCGATCTCGCGTGCCACGTTGAGAAACAGGCCGGAGCTGGTCTTGAGAATGTTCGCCTTGTGCACCGCGGTGATCTTCTTGCGGCCCTTCTTCACCGCCAGCTCGAACGCGTAGCGCACGATGCGCGTGCTGCCCTTGCGGCTGTTGCGAATGATCGAGGTGGCCACCTCGCCGTCGTCGGACAGCGTCTGCCCCTCGGACAGATAGGCACCCTCGGTGTTCTCGCGCACGGTGATGATGTCGATGTTCTCGTAGCGCGAGCGGGTGCCGGGGAAGCTGATCGCCGGGCGCACGTTCGCGTACAGGTCGAAATGCCGGCGCAGGGTCACGTTGACCGAGGTGAAGCCGCCGCCGATCGGCGTGGTCAGCGGTCCTTTCAGCGCCACCCTGTGCCGCGCGATCACGTCCAGCGTAGCGGCCGGCAGCAGCTCGCCGTGGCGCTCCAGCGCGACCATGCCGGCGTCGACCGGTTCGTAGGCCAGACCGCAGTCCAGCGCGTCGAGCACGCGCAGCGTGGCGGTCATGATCTCCGGGCCGATGCCATCGCCGGGGATCACGGCAATTGTCTTGCTCATGGGGAAACTCCTTGAACGGAAACTTCAGGCAGCGTGCGCGGCGGGGCGGCAACCGCAGGCTGCAAACCGTTCAATTATCGCCGATGCGATCCGGCACGGACAGCGCGAGACCCGCACAGCGGCTTGAAAATACTCGCACGGAGCATGCCACCAGAGTGCACGCGAGGCGTGTGCCGGGCGCTGCCGTCCGTTCAGGCGTGGTCGCTGCAGCCGCCGCTGGCCGCGCCGACGGCGCCGGCCTCCAGCTGATCGAGCAGGTCCACCGCACGGCGCAGGTGCGGGATCACGATCGAGCCGCCCACCACCAACCCCACGCTGAACACCTCGAACAGCGCATCGCGTTCAACCCCGGCCTCCTTGCACTGGGCAATGTGGTAGCTGATGCAGTCGTCGCAGCGCAGCACCAGCGAAGCGACCAGACCCAGCATCTCCTTGGTTTTCACATCCAGCGTGCCGGCCTTGTAGGTCTGCGTGTCCAGCGCGAAGAAACGCCGCACCACCTGATTGTCCTCCGCCAGGATGCGCTCGTTCATGCGCTGGCGGAACGCGCTGAATTCGGTGAGCCGATCGCTCATGCGGCCAGCTCCAGCAGCTGCGTCAGCTTGCCGCTGCGGTCGGCCGCAACCAGGTCGTCGTAGCCACCCACGTGCTGATCGTTGACAAAGATCTGCGGCACCGTGCGGCGCCCGCCGCTGCGCGCCAGCATGGTGTCGCGCTGGACCGCGTCGGTGTCGATGCGCAGCTCGACCCACTCCAGCCCGCGTGACTTCAGCAGGTTCTTGGCTGCCACGCAGTACGGGCATACGGCGGTGGAATAGACCTCGATCTTGGACATCACGACACTCCGCAAATTGAAATACCCGCCCGTGAAGTGGGGGCATCCGGCCGCCGCCACAAGCGATCGCCCGCTGCCGTGAACCGTCACGGCGAAAAACGGTCACAGTGGTATTGTGGCGTATCCGAACCCTGCTGCATCCGGCATGCCGACCATGCGCCACGCAGACGGCTGTGCAACACGCTCAATCCAAGCTCGCCCCTCGCATGATGACGCCACCACGACGATTTGCACCGCGCCTGCTGACGGCCCTGATCGCTGCCGGCATCGCCATGACCGCAGGCGCGCAGGAGGATATCCGTCTGCCGGATCTGGGCAGTTCGGCGAACGCGCTGATCTCACCACAGGAGGCGCAGGACTACGGCGCGGCCATGCTGCGCCAGATGCGCGCGCTGAACATGGTGGTGGACGACCCGCTGCTGGACGACTACATCAACGACCTCGGTTACCGGCTGGTCGCCGCCTGCGACAAGCCGAAAGAGCATTTTGCGTTCTTCATCGTGAAGGATCCGGAGATCAACGCCTTCGCCGCCCCCGGCGGCTACATCGCGGTGAACTCGGGGCTGATCACGATCACCCAGAACGAGAGCGAGCTGGCCGGCGTGATCGCCCACGAGATCGGCCACATCACGCAAAACCACCTGCAGCGCGCGTTCGAGGATTCCAAGAAGGATGCGCCGCTGATGGCGCTGGTGCTGCTCGGTGCCATCGTCGCCGGCGCCGGCAGCCACAGCGGCGACGCGCCGATGGCGGTGCTCGCCGGTGGCCAGGGGCTGATCGCGCAGAAGTCGATCAACTTCACCCGCCACGACGAGATCGAGGCCGATCGCGTCGGCATCCAGACGCTGGCCAACGCCGGCTTCGACCCGAACGCGATGGCGGACTTCTTCGAGCGCATGCAGGACGTGATGAGCGCCAATGCGGGCGG
>JAJXTX010000228.1 GCA_021783385.1 Pseudomonadota bacterium | reverse complement strand
TCGGGTCGATCTCCACCGCGACGCCGGTGTCGAACCAGCGGCGCAGCGTGCGTACCAGCCACGTGCCGGGGGCGATGGTGGCAGGCGCTGCCGGCGGTGCGATCGCGTCGGAGAGTGAAGTCAGGGTCGGTTCGGTCGGTGCCATGCAAGCATGCCTGTCAGCGTGTCGTTGCTAGGTACGGAGCCACAGCCCGCGCGGATGCAGCAATCCGGCACGAATCTCAATCGGGGTGGCGGCCCCGCTGGCGCCGAGGCGCCATCTCACTGGCCGCGCAGGGTCTGGTAGGCCGCCAGCGCCTGCTGGCGCGACTGCGCCAGGTCCAGCATCGGCGCCGGATAGCCGCTGCGGGCGAGCAGCGACGGATCCTTCCACGGCTGCTGCAGCAGTTCGCGCGGCGCCTGCGCCAGCTCGGGCAGCCAGCGTCTGAGGTAGCTGCCTTCGGGGTCGAACTTGACGGCCTGGGTGAGCGGGTTGAACACCCGGAAATACGGCGCCGCGTCTGCGCCGCAGCCGGCCACCCACTGCCAGCCCAGGGTGTTGCTGGCCAGGTCCGCATCGACCAGCGTGTCCCAGAACCAGCGCGCGCCGCGCAGCCAGTGCTGGCGCAGGTTCTTGGTCAGGAAGCTGGCCACGATCATGCGCACCCGGTTGTGCATCCAGCCGGTGTGCCACAGCTCGCGCATGCCGGCATCGACCAGCGGAATGCCGGTGCGCCCCTGTTGCCAGCGCGCCAGCTGCGCGTCATCGTCGGGCGCCCAGCCAAAGCCGTCGAAGCGCGGGTTGAAGTTGGCCGTCGGTGTGTGCGGAAAGTGGTACAGCAAGTGGTGGGCGAACTCGCGCCAGCCCAGCTCGCGCAGGTAGGGCTCGAGGTCCGGTCGCCGGCGCGCGTCCAGGCGTTCGCTCTGCCGCTGCAGGCCGGCGTGGATCTGCCGCGGCGAGATCTCGCCGAAGTGCAGGTGCGGCGACAGCCGCGAGGTGCCGTGCCGGGCGGGCAGGTCACGCGCCTGCGCGTAGTCGTTCACCGCATCGTCGCCGAACAGCTCCAGCAGCTCATGCGCGCCGCATTCGCCCGGCTGCCAGGCATCGGCCAGCCCGCGATCCCAGCGGACCTGCGGCAGCAGCTGCAGCGCCGCCAGCGGCAGGCTGCCCGGCAGCTGCATCCAGCCCGGCACAGCCGGTTCGGGCAGCGGCTCGGCGACCTTCAGCTGTGCCCGCAGGTTGCGCCAGTAGGGCGTGAACACGCGGTACGGTTCGCCCTGCTGCGTGCTGATCTGCCACGGCTCCGACCACAGCGCTGCGCTGTGACTGTGCACCGCCACGCCCTGTTCGCGCAGGGCCGCCTTGAGCCGGGTGTCGCGCGCGATGGCCGCGGGTTCGTACAGACGGTTCCAGTAGACCGCGCTGGCGCCGCTGCGCGCCAGCAGCTCGCGCAGCTGCGGCAGGGTCTCGCCCTGGCCCAGGTGCAGGCTGCCGCGTTGCTGCTGCAGGTCAGCCTGCAGCGAGGCCAGCGAGTGATGCAGCCACCAGCGACTCGCCGCGCCGGCCGCCCATGGCGCCTCTTCCGCGGGTGCATGGATGAACACCGGCAGCACCTGCGCGTGGGCCGCGCAGGCGGCTGTCCAGGCCGGGTTGTCGCCGAGACGCAGGTCGCGCCGGAACAGCACCAGCGCCGTGCTCATGCCGGAGAACCCTGTGCCATCGGTCAGACCAGCCGGTGCCCTGCCTGCGCGTGGCTGATCAGTGCCACCTTGGTCGCATGGCTGCTGGCATCCGGCGCAGCGCCAATCGCGCCCTTGGCGATCACCGGACCGGTCGGCTGGCCGGTCGGCGAGCCACCGATCGGTTCGACCGACACCGCCAGCGCCGCGGTGGGCCCGAGGCGCGCCAGCATCGCCGGATCGAGCGCGATGGTGGTGGGCTTGTCGCGCGCGATCATGCCCACCGAAATGGGCTTCTGGCCGGCCGGAATCAGCCACAGCTCGGGTGCGCGGCCCTGCGCCAGCGCCTGCGGCGTGGCTGGCACCACCACCATGCGGGCGTGATGCAGATCCATGGTGGCGGTCCAGCCGGTGACGCCGTTGTCCTGCTGGATGGTGGCAGCCATGTAGTCGAGGCCACCGGCTGGGGCGGGCTGCGGACGCATGCGCGGCAGCATCACCGTCACCAGCAGCGCCACCGCCACCGCGCTGGCGCCGAGGCCCAGCCAGTGCCACAGCGGCAGGTTGTTCCACAGTCCGCGCCGCGCCGGCACCGGCGTGCGCGCCGGTGTGGCCAGCTGCAGCGCGTGCTGGATGCGTGCCCACACGTATGGTGCCGGCGTCACGGGCGCGATGCTGTCGCTGAGCGGGATCAGCCGACGCTGCCACAGCGCCACCGCTGTGGCCGCCTCCGACGTGGTCTCGATCTCGTGCGCCACCGCGGCGCGCGTGTCGGCGTCGAGCACACCGAGCACGTATTCGGCGTAGCGCAGCGAGTGGTTGTTGTCGTCGTCGGCTGTATTCATTGATCGAGGCACGTGCGAAGTTGCATCAGGCTGCGGCGGATCCAGCTTTTCATGGTTCCGAGCGGCACCTTGCTGCGTGTCGCCAATTCGTTATACGTGGCGCCGGTGAAAAAGGCTTCACGCACCGAGCTGCGCTGCTGCGGCTCCAGCTCCTGCATGCACTGCTCGAGTCGCCGGTACTCCTGGCTGGACTCCGCGTCGGCAGCCGGTGTGGGCTGTTCGTCGACCGTCTCGTGCATCCGTTCGGGATCGTCCAGCAGCTCCTCGCGATGCTGGCGCAGGCGGTCGATCGCCTTGTTGCGCGACAGCGTGACCAGCCAGGTGATCGCGCTGGCCTTGGCCGCGTCAAAGCTGCCGGCGCGACGCCACACCGTGGTATAGGTTTCCTGCAGTACTTCCTCGGCCTCGCCGCGGTCGCGCAGCATGCGCAGGCATACGCCGAACAGTTTCGACGAGGTGCGCCTGTACAGTTCGGCGAAGGCCTTCTGGTCGCTGCGGCCGGTTTCGATCAGCAGCCGGTTCAGCTCTTCACGCTCGGCGGGGCTGGTGACGCTCATCGGCAATCCTGTGGTCGTGTGAATCAGGCCGCTCGATCGGCCGTGGGGCAAGAGTGTGCCGGAAAACGCGCCCGCAGACACTTTTTCAGCATGCCGGTGGCGGTGCAGGCTGGCAAGGGACGCGCGGCGACGCATCTGTGCGCGATCGGTCCGCACGTTCCGTCTGACGCGCATCCATTATGCTGGCGGGGTGAGCAAAAATCCTGTTGCCCGTCGCGCGCCGCCGGGCGTTTTCCGGCACCTCACGGGTGCCCTGATGCACGAGTGCCCCGATTGATGAGCCTTCCGCCCAAACCGCGCAGCGCCCCCTCGGTCCACGCCAACCGCCGCATGCAGATGGCAGATCTGGCCAGGCTGGCCGGCGTGTCGGCGTCGACCGTGTCGCGCGCGCTCAGTGGCAGCAGCCTGATCAACGCCCAGACGCGCGAGCGCATCCAGACGCTGGCACGGCAGTTCAACTACACCGTCAACAGCACGGCCACCGACCTGCGCTCCGGCGTCAAGCGCACCATCGCGGTGGTGGTGCCCTACGAGCAGGCGAGCCGGCAGAGTTTTGCCGACCCGTTCCTGCACGGCATGATCGGCAGTCTGGCCGATGCGCTCACCGAGCGCGGCTACGAGATGCTGCTGTCGCGCATCGACGCCGATCGGTTGGACAGCGCTGCCGCGCTGATCCACGGCGGCCGTGCGGCCGGCCTGATCCTGATCGGTCAGTGGCGCCATCACGACCAGCTCAACGCGATGGCCGCGCAGGGTCTGCCGCTGGTGGTATGGGGCGCGCGGTTGCCGCAGCAGAAGTACTGCGTGGTGGGCGGCGACAACCTGCGTGGCGGCCGGCTGGTGGCCGAGCACCTGCTGGCGCTGGGTCGGCGGCAGATGATTTTCCTGGGCGACTGTGGCTTGCCCGAGGTGGCACAGCGCTATCGCGGCTTTGCCGCGGTGCTGCGCGCGGCCGGCATCGAGCTGGGCCCGCAGCAGCGCGTGGCGGTGCCGTTCCTGGCCGAGGTCGGACGCCAGGCGATGCTGGCGCTGATCGACGCCCATCCCGCACTGGACGCGGTGTTCGCCAGCAGCGACCTGCTGGCGATGGCCGCCATCGGCGCGCTGCGCGAGCGCGGCCGCCAGGTGCCCACGGAAGTGGCGGTGGTCGGCTATGACGACGTCGAGCTGGCGGCCCATTTCAGCCCGCCGATCAGCACCGTCAGCCAGCCGATCCACGAAGCGGGTGCTGCCTTGGTCGAGTCCCTGCTGGCGCTGCTCGGCGGCCAGCCGCCGTCAGCCTCGGCGCGGCTGGAAACGCGGCTGATCGTGCGCGCCAGCAGCCAGCCTGCGCCGC
>JAJXTX010000026.1:15876-19222 GCA_021783385.1 Pseudomonadota bacterium | reverse complement strand
CCCGTTGAGCGTGAGCAGCGCCAGCCCCGCCGTGGCCAGCAGCACCGCCAGCCACACGCCGGCAGCCATCCGCTGGCGCAGCAGCAGCAGCGCCAGGATCGGCGTGAACACCACATACATGCCGGTGACGAAGCCACTGACGCTTGGCGCGATCAGCGCCAGACCCCAGGTCTGCAGCAGCTGGCCGGCACCATACACCAGCCCCAGCAGCAAACCGCGCCCGATCTGCCGCCGACCCAGCTGCAGCACGGAGCGCGCGAACAGCGCCAGCATCGCGGCCGCTGCCAGCAGAAAGCGCACGGCGAGAAAATCCGCCACCGGCATGCGCGCCAGCACGTCCTTGATCAGCACGAAGGTAGAGCCCCACACCGCCGTCATCGCCAGCAGGCCGAGGGTCGCGAGATTGGCAAGGCGGCGCGGCGTGGTCATGGGTGGAAAATCGGCAATGGAAAATCGGAATGGAAACGCCGGGCGGCGCGCTCAATATGTCACAGCTGCCGGCGCTGGAGCTTTCCGCTGCACGCCTCAGCGGCGCAGGATCTGGCCCGGAATCTTCAGCACGAAATGCACCCAGATGCCGAGCCAGACCGCGCCACGCAGCAGTGGATTGCGCGCGGCCGGATCGTGCTTGCGAAACCAGCGCCACATGCCGCGATGCTTGTAGCGGCTGACAAAGATCGGGCGATGCCGGCTGGAGCTGCCCTTGCCATGCAGCACGCGCACATCGCCGGCCAGCAGCACCTTGTAATCCATGTCGCGCACACGGCGGCACAGATCCAGATCCTCGCAGTGCAGGAAAAATTCCTCGTCCAGCCCGCCGACCCGATGAAACACCGCGCGCGGCATCAGCATCAGCGCGCCGGACACCGCTTCCGCCTCGATCACCTCGGCGGGAATCTCGCGCGCGATATTGATGCCCTCGCCCGGCCGTCCAAACACCGTGTTGAGCGCGCGGCGCAGCAACGGATCGCGCCGCCAGGAAGCGGGATCGGGGCGGCCGTCGGCGTCGCACACCACCGCACCGACCAGGCCGGCCTTGGGGTTGCTTGCCAGCACCTGCAGCAGCCGCTGCAGATCGCCTTCCCGCAGCAGGCAATCGGGGTTCAGGCTCAACAGCGCATTGCCCCTGGCCTTGCTGGCGCCGATATTCACCGCCGGCCCGAAGCCAAGATTGGCGCGGTTGTAGTACACCTTCAGCCGCGGGTCGTCCGCGTAGGCGCGTTCGATCGCCTGCGGCACGCCATCATTTGAGCCGTTGTCCACCACGATCAGCTCCAGTGACACGGAGCTGGCCAGCAGGCGCCGCGCACAGTCGCGCAGCACCGTGCCGCTGTCGGCGGATACCACCACCACACTGAGCGCGATCGAGAAGGGCGAGCGGGGAAAAGCCGGAATGTTCACTGCGCCATTATGCGGGAGGACGTCTGGCGGAAAACCTCACAACGTGCTGCATGCGACTATTTTCCCGCGGCCGATTCGGCGCAAGCACTGCCCGCCTCGTGGGCATCGCGCCGAGCGGCGCGCGAGCGGACGGAAGTGTGCGTCGCATCATGCTTCGGCGGCCGCGCAATGCGCTGCCGCATCCTGATCCCGCACGGCCGACAGCGGCAGCGGCATCGCATCGTCGTCCCTGCTCAGCCACGGCTGATCGCGATACCAGCCGCTCAACTGCCAGCCGCGCAGGCGATGCAGCTGGCCGCGTTGGCAATCGCACAGCACGATGCCGGAACCGTCGCTGCAGCGCGCGACGAACCAGCGCGCGTCGTCGCTGCAGGCGACCGGCAGCGCGACATCGTCGATCTGCAGGCCATCGTCGAAGCGATAGCCGCCCTGCACGTAATGCGCGCCCCCGGGATGCGCATCGGCCGACTGCCACTGCGGCAGCTGCAGTTCGATAATCTGCGCCGCCGGTCCGATCGGTGCCAGCGCCAGCTCGGGCCACGCCGGCGTGCTGTCGCCGTTGGCCAGAGGCCCAGGCGCACGGCCCAGCCATGCCTGCAGCACGGCCAGCAGGCTATAGCCGACCAGCGCGGCAAGCAGCGCAAGACACAATGCCCGGGCATCACCGCCAAGCGCGCGCTGCAGCGCGAACAGCAGGCCTGCCAGACCCCAGCCCAGCGCGTGCGAAAGGCGCAGCGCATCCACCTGCGTCAGTCGGTGCAGCAGCAGCGGCAGCGCCGCCGTCAACGCCAGCAGCAACGGCAAGCCGAGCCACCACGGCAGCAGCGCCAGCAGCGCGGCCCAGGCCAGCCCGGCAAGCAGCGCCCTGGCGGTGGGCCGGCGCAGCATCGCTCAGATCCCGATCACGGCGGGCGCGCTCAGCCGCACCACACGCGGGCATTGCGGAACATGCGCATCCACGGCGAGTCCTCGCCCCAGCTGTCCGGATGCCAGCTCAGCTGCACGCTGCGAAACACGCGCTCGGGATGCGGCATCAGGATGGTCACGCGGCCGCCCGCGGCAGTGAAGCCGGTGAGCCCGCCGGGCGAACCGTTCGGATTGAGCGGGAAGTTTTCGGTGGGCTTGCCGCGGTTGTCGACGAAGCGCAGCGCGGCGTTGGCCTTGGATGGGCTGCACGCCTGCGGAAAGCTCACCCGGCCCTCGCCGTGCGCCACCGCCACCGGCAGCCGCGAGCCGGCCATGCCCTTGAAGAACAGGCTGGGCGAGTCGAGGATTTCCACCGTCGCCAAACGCGCCTCGTATTGTTCGGAGGTATTGCGCAGGAACTTCGGCCAGTGCTGCGCGCCGGGAATGATCTCCTTCAGCTGCGCCATCATCTGGCAGCCGTTGCACACGCCGAGCGCGAACTTGCTCTCGTCGGCGAAGAACGCGGCGAACTGCTCGCGCAGCATCGGGTTGTAGAGGATCGAAGTGGCCCAGCCACGCCCGGCACCGAGCACGTCGCCGTAGGAGAACCCGCCGCAGGCGGCCACGCCGCGGAAGTCCGCCAGCCTGAGGCGGCCGCTGGCCAGATCGGACATGTGCACGTCGACCGCCTCGAAGCCGGCCCGGGTGAACGCGGCGGACATCTCGACCTGGCCGTTGACGCCCTGCTCGCGCAGCACCGCCACGCGCGGGCGCGGGCCGCTGGCGATCAGCGCGGCGGCGATGTCGGCGCCGGGCTCGAAGCCGAGCCGCGGGCTGATGCCGGGATCGGCGTCGTCGCGGCGCCAGTCGTGCTCGGCGTCGGCGCTCTGCGGGTTGTCGCGCAGGCGCTGCATGGCGTGGCTGGTCTCGTTCCAGGCGGCGAACAGGCTGCTCCAGTTCCACTTGAACAGCGTCTCGCTGCCGAGGAACAGCTTGATGCCGAGCTTCTCCTTCGGCCGGCCGACCCGATGGCTGAGGC
>JAJXTX010000026.1:11788-15776 GCA_021783385.1 Pseudomonadota bacterium | reverse complement strand
TAGCCGTCGAAATCGGCGATGGTCACCGCGCAGTCGGCCACCGGCACCTGCCACGGACCGACCATCGGGTCGCGATGGTTGAGCCCGCCGACGGTGCGGTCGCCGATGGTGATCAGGAAACTCTTGCTGCCCACGGTGGGCAGCCGCAGCACCCGCAGCAGCGCCTCGTCCAGGCTGATGCCGGTCAGATCCGGCACCAGATCCAGGCGCGGCTTGACCCGCTTCGCCTCGCGATGCATGCGCGGCGGCTTGCCGAACAGCACATCCATCGGCAGGTCGATCACTTCCAGCGCGCGGCGCGGGTCGGTGACGCGCAGCCGCCGTTCGGCGGTGGCCTCGCCGACCACCGCGTACGGACAGCGCTCGCGCCGGCAGATCGCCTCGAACTCGACCAGTTGCTCCGGTCCGATCGCCAGCACGTAGCGCTCCTGCGACTCGTTGCTCCACACCTGCATGGGCGACAGCTGCGGATCATCGCAGGGGATCAGCGAGAGGTCGATCACACCGCCGACGCCGGCATCGTTGAGCAGCTCGGGAATCGCGTTGGAGAGGCCGCCCGCGCCGACGTCATGCACGCTGACGATCGGGTTGGCGTCGCCGCGCGCGCAGCAGGCGTCGATGACTTCCTGGCAGCGCCGCTCCATCTCGGCGTTGTCGCGCTGCACCGAGGCGAAGTCCAGCTCCGCGCTGGAGGCACCGGAGGCGACCGACGAGGCGGCGCCGCCGCCCAGTCCGATCAGCATGGCCGGGCCGCCCAGCACGATCACCCGGTTGCCCGGCTGCACGGCGCGCTTGAGCACGTCGCCGGGGCGCAGGTTGGCGAGACCGCCGGCCAGCATGATCGGCTTGTCATAGCCACGGCGCAGGCCAGGCTCGCCGGTTTCGTGCTCGTAGCTGCGGAAATAGCCGCCCAGACACGGGCGCCCGAACTCGTTGTTGAAGGCGGCGGCACCGAGCGGGCCGTCACGCATGATCTCGAACGCGGACGCCATCCGCGGCGGCAGCGGGCGGTCCACTTCCCACGGCTGCGGGTGGCCGGGGATGCGCAGGTCGGAGACCGAGAAGCCGGTGAGCCCAGCCTTCGGCTTGCCGCCGCGGCCGGTGGCGCCCTCGTCGCGGATCTCGCCGCCGGCGCCAGTGGCCGCGCCAGGCCACGGCGCGATCGCGGTGGGATGGTTGTGCGTCTCCACCTTGATCGCGTAGTTGATGCGCTCGTCGTGGCCGCGCCAGACGCCGTCGGCCGGGTCGGCGAAGAAGCGCCGGCCGACGCTGCCCTCGATCACCGCCGCGTTGTCCGAATAAGCCGACAGTGTGTGCGCCGGCGACTGCCGGTGGGTGTGCTTGATCATGCCGAACAGGCTGCTGTCCTGCGCCATGCCGTCCACCGTCCAGCTGGCGTTGAAGACCTTGTGCCGGCAGTGCTCGGAGTTGGCCTGGGCGAACATGAACAGTTCGGCGTCGGTGGGGTCGCGGCCCAGCTCGCCGTAGCGCTCGACCAGGTAGTCGATCTCGTCCTCGGCCAGCGCCAGGCCGAGCCGCGCATTGGCCTCGGCGAGCGCGCCGTGCGGGTCCGCCGCCAGCGCCACATGCACCAGCGAGCCTGGCGATCCGGCCAGAAACAGCCCCTGCGCCGCGTCGATGTCGGTCAACACCGACTGCGTCATCGCATCGTGCAGCAGCGCCAATATGGCGGCATGGTCGGGCGCCGCGGCTGGCGGCAGACCGGCGATCTGCCAGGCCAGCCCGCGTTCCACCCGACGCAGCTGAAAGCCCGCGCCGTGCAGGATGTCGGTGGCCTTGCTCGACCACGGCGAGATCGTGCCCAGCCGTGGCACCACCCATAGCGTGGCAGGCGCCGGCGCCGCATCCTGCGCTTCCAGCACGGCCAGCAGGCGCTGCCGCGCGGCACCTTCGGGCGTCGCGTCGGCATCGAGAAAATAGACGAACCACGACGCCTGCACGCGCACGCCGCGATGCAGGGCATCCAGGCGGGCATTCAGGCGTTCGAGGCGGAACGGCGAGAGGGCGTTCTGCCCGTCGAGTGCGATCATGCGGGGCAACGGCACTGTGCGATGGAAACGCCTATTCTAGCCGATGCTGCAACACCGCATGAACGCGGCCGGCGCGCCGGCCAAGGCACACCAGCCTCAGCTGCCCTTCTGCAGCGCCTGCAGCAGCTGCTCCGGCGTCATGTAGCCGCCCAGCGAGCTGCCGTCAGCGGCGAAGATGGTCGGCGTGCCGGTGACCCCGAGCCTGAGGCCGAGGTCGAACTCGTGCTTGACCGGATTGACGCAGCTCGCGGACTTCGGCGCGTGACCATCCTTGGCCTGTTCGAACGCCGCCTTGCGATCGGCCGCGCACCATACCGAGACCATCTCGGTATACGTCGGGGTGGGCCGGCCGGCGGTGGTGGTCACGCCTTCGCGCGGCCACGCCAGGTATTCCACCGCGATGCCGGCGCGGTTGAACGCCGCCATGTGATCATGCAGGGCGCGGCAGAAGCCGCAGTTGACGTCGGTGAACACGGTGACCGTGTACTTCGGATGCGCCGGCGCGTACACGATGCGCTCGGATGCCGGTACCTTCGCCAGCTCCACCTTGCGATAGCTGGCCCAGGCGGCGTCGCTGAGATTCTGCTTGCGGCTGAGGTCCAGCAGGTCGCCGTGCAGCAGGTACTTGCCGTCGGCGCTGATGTAGAGCAGCTGGCCGGAGGCGATCACCTGGTAGAAACCCGGCAGCGGCGCCGGCTCGATCGAATCGACCTCGGCCTTGCTCGACAGCGAGGCGATCGCCTGCCGCACCATCCGGGTCACCGCCGGCGTGACCGCGGCGGCGGGCGGCGCGGCCACTTCGGCTGCCGCGCTCACGGCACACGCTGCCCCGCCAAGGCACAGCGCGAGCAGCAGGTTTTTCAGCATCCGCATCGTCAATCTCACACTGTCCGGAGCGTCGGCAGGTTGCGCCGATATGGCCTGACATTCTGGCACAGGTCGCCTGGGTGGCACGCTCGCTCAGCCACGCGGATGGTGCTGCGCGTGCAGCCGCTTCAGACCTTCCTTCGCCACCAGCGTATAGATCTGGGTGGTGCTGAGCGAGCTGTGGCCGAGCAGCATCTGCAACGCGCGCAGGTCGGCGCCGTGATTGAGCAGGTGGGTGGCGAACGAGTGCCGCAGCACGTGCGGCGAGATGCGTCTGGCATGGATGCCGGCGGTCAGTGCGTGGCGCTTGACCAGCGTCCAGAACATCTGCCGGGAGATGCCCTCACCGCGGTTGCTGAGGAACAGTGCGGCGGGCTGGCGGCCTTTCGCCAGCGCGGGCCGCGCGTCGGCCAGATACGCGCCGATGCGCTCCAGCGCCACCTCGCCCACCGGCACCAGCCGATCCTTGCCGCCCTTGCCGGTGACGCGCAGCACGCCCTGGCGCGGATTGAGCGCGGCCAGCGGCAGCTCGACCAGTTCGGACACGCGCAGGCCGCAGGCGTACATCAGCTCCAGCATGGCGCGGTCGCGCAGGCCCAGCGGCGTGCCGAGGTCCGGCGCGTCGAGCAGCCTCTCGATCTCGCGTTCGGCCAGCGCCTTGGGCAGGCTGCGCGGCAGTCGCGGCCGCTCGATCAGCAGGGTCGGATCGGCAAACCCCGGCTGCTCGCGCAGCACGAAGGCGTAGTAGCGGCGGAACGCCGACTGCCGCCGCGCGATCGAACGCACCGCGCCGGCCTGTGCACCGTGGTATGCCGAGATGTCCTCGCGCCGCGCGGTGCCCAGCGTGCGCCCGCGCCCGGCCAGCCAGCCGGCCAGCGCCTGCAGGTCGCGGCGGTAGGCCTCCAGCGTGCGGTCAGCAAGGCCGTCCTCCGACCACACGCGTTCCAGGAACGCGGCAATGCTGCGGCGGTCGGCTTCGGCGATACTGGCGGCAGTTTTTTTCCTCATGCGCACGATGCTGGACATTGCGCGCGCGCTACGCAAGCGACCCGACCCTGATGCCCGACGCA
>JAJXTX010000026.1:7848-11688 GCA_021783385.1 Pseudomonadota bacterium | reverse complement strand
GCTTTCACACGCCGCACAGCCCGTGCAGGTTCCAATCGACTGATGCCCAGCCCACACCGCACCGAACTCCGCCGCGATGCCGAACTGATCCGCGCCAACCGCAGCTTCTACGACACGCTGTGGACGCAGGCGCGACTGGTTGAGCCGCAGCGTTTCAACACCTGGCCGCTGCTCAGCCAGCTGGCGGCCGCCGCGCCGCACCGACTGGAGGTGGCGCCGGGCCTGCGACCGCGGCTGCCGCTGCAGGGCACCTGCTTCGTCGATCTCAGTCAGGCCGCGCTGCACCGCCTGCAGCAGCGTGGTGCCACCGCGGTGCACGGCATGATCGGCGCACTGCCCTGGCGGGACGCCAGTTTCACGCTGATCTGCGCGCTGGATATTCTCGAACACGTGGACGACGACGCCGCCGCGCTGGCGGAGCTGGCGCGGGTGGCGGCACCCGGCGCCGACCTGCTGCTGTCGGTGCCGCTGCATCCGCAAGCATGGACCGCATTCGACGATTTCGTCGGCCACTGCCGGCGCTATGAGCCGGCACCGCTGGTCGCACGGCTGGCGCAGCACGGCTTCCAGATCGAGCAAAGCGCGGTGTACGGCATGCAGCCGAAGTCCTCGTGGCTGCTCGATCTCGGCCAGTGGCATCTCACCCACCGGCGCGAGCGCGCGATGTGGTGGTACAACCGGGTGTTCATGCCGCTGGGCCTGCATTTCCAGAAGCCGCTGCGCTGGCGCGCCGGCCTCGGCACCACCGCGGACGTGGACGAGCTGCTGCTGCGCTGCCGCTACCGTCCGCTACCCGCCTGAGCCGCGCTGGCGCGCGCCCCGCAAGACTTTGCGGCATCGCAACACGACAGGCGCAAACGGCGCTAAGATGGGCACTGACCGTATGGGTAGCAGCGTACCGATGCTTTATCAAATCCACGAATGGCAGCGCTCGTTTCTCGGCCCGCTGAGCTACTTCGCGCAAGCCAACGCACGCATGCTGAACGACAACAGCAGCCCGCTCGCGCAGCTGCCCGGGGCGCAGCGCATGGCAGCCGGCTACGAGCTGTTTCACCGGCTGGGCAAGGAATACGAGAAGCCCGCGTTCGGCATCCACGGCGCCAGTGCGCACGACCACGAGATCGCGGTGGTCGAGCGGATCGCGCTGAACAAGCCGTTCTGCCAGCTGAAGCGCTTCAAGCGCTTCAGCGACGATCCGGACACCATCGAGAAGATGAAGAACGACCCGGTGGTGCTGGTGGTCGCACCGCTGTCCGGCCATCACGCCACGCTGTTGCGCGATACCGTGCGCACCCTGCTGCGCGACCACAAGGTCTACATCACCGACTGGGTCGACGCACGCATGGTGCCGACCGCGGCCGGCGCATTCGGGCTGGACGATTACATCGGCTACATCGAGGAATTCATCCGCCACATTGGCGCCGCGTCGCTGCACGTGATCTCCGTGTGCCAACCTACCGTGCCGGTGCTGGCGGCGGTTTCGCTGATGGCCGCGCGCGGCGAGGACACCCCGCGCAGCCTGACCATGATGGGCGGTCCGATCGACCCGCGGCGCAGCCCCACCGGTGTCAACGACCTGGCCATGCGCCAGCCGTTTTCGTGGTTCAAGGGCAACGTGATCCACACGGTTCCGCCGAACTACCCGGGCCACGGCCGTGAGGTCTATCCGGGCTTCCTGCAGCATGCCGGCTTCATCGCGATGAACCCCGGCCGGCACCTCAACTCGCATTGGGATTTCTACCAGGACCTGCTCCGCGGCGACCTCGACGACGCCGAGTCGCACCGCAAGTTCTATGACGAGTACAACGCCGTGCTCGACATGCCGGCCGAGTTCTATCTGGACACCATCGACAAGGTATTCCAGCGCACCCTGCTACCGCGCGGCCTGTGGGATGTGGGCGGCGAGCGGGTGAACCCGGCCGCGATCCGGCACAGCGCCCTGCTCACCATTGAGGGCGAGCTGGACGACATCTCCGGCCTCGGCCAGACCGAGGCCGCACACGACCTGTGCAGCGGCATCCCGGCCAAGCGGCGGCAGCACCAGGTGATCGAAGGCGCCGGCCACTACGGCATCTTCAGCGGTCGCCGCTGGCGCGAGACGGTGTACCCGCAAGTGCGCGACTTCATCCGCAAGTTCGATCGCGCCACGTAGCCGGGCACGAGGCCTGATCGACGCCATTGCGCAGCCCGCGATGGCGCTTAGCAGTAGCGCGTGGGATCGCTGAGGCCCGCTTCCCGAAAGCCCTGCGCACGCAGCCGGCACGCATCGCAGTGGCCGCAGGCGCGGCCTTCCTCATCGGCCTGATAGCAGCTCACGGTGATCGAGAAATCCACTCCGAGCCGCTGGCCCTCGCGCGCGATGTCGGCCTTGCCCATGCGCATCAGCGGCGCATGGATGCGCATGCCGGCCCCTTCGACGCCGGCCTTGGTCGCCACGTTGGCGAGCCGCTCGAACGCCTCGATGAACGCCGGCCGGCAATCGGGATAACCCGAATAGTCGACCGCGTTGACGCCACACCAGATGTCGCTGCTGCCCAGCACCTCGGCCCAGCCGAGCGCGATCGACAGCATGATCGTGTTGCGCGCCGGCACGTAGGTGACCGGTATGCCGCCGTCAGCGCCGGTGCTGTCCAGCGGCACATCGATGTCGGCGGTGAGCGCCGAACCACCGATGCTGCGCAGATCCACCGCCACGGTCTTGTGCTCGACCGCCCCCAGCATCTGCGCCACGCGCGCCGACGCTGCCAGCTCGGAGCCGTGGCGCTGCCCGTAGGCCACGCTGAGGGCATGCACCTGATAGCCCTGCTCGCGCGCCAGCGCGATGGTGACGGCCGAATCCATGCCGCCGGACACCAGCACGACAGCCTTGCGCAAAGCGTTTTGAGACATGACTTCTGTTCCACACAGGGGCGCCGGCGAATGCACCAGCACGCGAAATTCTGGAGCGGCCCGGGCGTCGCTCAATGCCCGGCGGCGTCGTTCCACAGCAGCTTGTGCAGCTGCAGCTGGAACCGCACCGGCAGCCGGTCGGCGATGATCCATTCGGCCAGCTGGCGCGGTTCGACCGCACCGTGCACCGGCGAGAAAAATACCATGCAGCGCTGCGCCAGCGTCCGCTCGATCAGCGTGGCGCAGGCCCACTCATAATCCGCGCGGCTGGCGATCA
This sequence comes from Pseudomonadota bacterium, assembly GCA_021783385.1. Classification (GTDB taxonomy): domain Bacteria; phylum Pseudomonadota; class Gammaproteobacteria; order Xanthomonadales; family Rhodanobacteraceae; genus Rhodanobacter. The sequence continues at coordinate 8,522 of JAJXTX010000026.1, read as the reverse complement.
CGAGCTTGAGCTGGTCGTGCGGCAGCAGGTGATCGAGGTTCGACCACAGGTTGCGTGCGCTTTCGCCCGAATCGGGCGCCTTCAGATCCATTACCTTGTGCACGCGTGGATCGACGGCGGAGACATCCAGCGCGCCGGAGGTTTCCAGCGACACCTGGTAACCCGCGTCGCACAGCTTCTGCAGCAGCTGCAGGCAGCGCTTCTGCGCCAGCGGCTCGCCGCCGGTCACGCAGACGTGGCTGGCGCCGTGCGAGGCCACCTCGGCCAGGATGTCCTCAATCGTGCGCCAGTCGCCGCCATGGAACGCATACTCGGTATCGCACCACACGCAGCGCAGCGGGCAGCCGGTCAGCCGCACGAACACGCTGCGCCAGCCGATGGCATCGGCCTCGCCCTGGATCGAGTGGAAGATCTCGGTGATGCGCAGTCGCGGCTCAGCAGCACGATGGGCCGACGCCGGCAGCGCGGCTGTGCTGCTTGCCAACGTCGCTGCCTCAGTTGGCCGATTGCAGCTGGATCCGTTGCAGGCGCTCGTGCGCCAGGCTGGCCGCATGCGAGCCCGGATACTTGCTGGTGACCGCGGTGAGCGTGGCCTTGGCCGCCGCCGTCTGCTTCAGCTCAAGCTGGCTGTAGCCGACCTTGAGCAGGGCATCGGGCGCCTTTTCGCTCTGCGG
>JAJXTX010000026.1:0-7748 GCA_021783385.1 Pseudomonadota bacterium | reverse complement strand
GATCCTGGCTGTCAAGCTGTTAGCCAGTCGCTTCATCATCACTCGGCCGTGTAGACGATCTCGACGCGGCGGTTCTTGCTCCAGCAATCCTCGTTGTGCTCGCGGCACACCGGCTTCTCTTTGCCGTAGCTGATCACGCTGATCTGGCTGGCCGAGGCACCGTCCGCCTGCAGCGCACTGGACACGGCATTGCCGCGACGCTCGCCGAGGCCGAGGTTGTACTCACGCGTGCCGCGCTCGTCGGTGTTGCCTTCCAGACGCATCTGTGCGGTCGGGCGATCCTGCAGGTACTTGGCGTGGCAGGCCATGATCTGCTGGAACTCCGGCTTGATCTCGGTCTTGTTGAAATCGAAGTACACCACGCGCTGTTTCAGGCACGCATCGGTAGTGAGATCGGCAGGGGTGTACTTGCCATTGGACACGGGAGCCTGGGTCTGGGCAGCCGGCTCCGGAGCGGGCTGCTGCGGCTTGACTTCCTGCTTCTTGGTGCAAGCGGCCGCGCCAACGCAGAGCAGGGCGACCAGGGCGACGCGAACGGTCTTATTCATGGTGACGTTCCTTACGGGTTGAGTTCCGACAAACGATGAGATCATGGTTACGGGGACAGCTGACGCCGGTTGACCGGCTGTTATTTTGACACGTGCAAGAGCGACCGTGAATGCCGCTGCACGGTCGCTCTGACTGGCAGTGACGCGTCAGGCATCACTGCTTAGAACCGACAGCAGCACGAGGCGCTGTACGGACCCGATCCCTGGGTATCATGTCGCAGTACTTGCGCACTGCAGCAAGCAAAAAAATCAGCGTTGCCGGTACGGACCCCACGCTGGCTCCTGCACGTTGCCGTCGGCAAGCACCAGACGCTGGCGCACCAGACCGTCATTCGAAACAGCGTACAAGACCCCGCGGCGCCCATCCGTGGCGGCATACAGCAGCATGCTGGCGTTTGGAGCAAAACTCGGTGAATCGTCAAGCGGACCCGGCGAAATGAAGCGCACCTGGTCACCCAGGCTGCGATCCATGATGGCAATACGATACACGTTCCCGTTGCCCTGCACCATCGCGAGTTGCTTGCCGTCGTAGCTCACGGCTGCCTTGGCGTTGTTCTGGCCCTGGAAAGTGATCCGCTGGGCGCTGCCGCCAGTGGCGGGAATCTGGTAGATCTGCGGCTGACCGGAACGGTCGGAGGTGAAGTAGATGCTCTGGCCATCCGGCGCCCAGACCGGCTCGGTATTGATCGCCAGGTTGTTGGTGGTCAGCCGCGTTTCCTTGCGAGTGGCCAGATCCAGCACGTAGATGTTGAGATTGCCTGCAAACGACAGCGCCACCGCCAGCTTGGTGCCGTCGGGCGACCATGCCGGGGCGCCGTTGATGCCCCTGGGGTGGGATTCCACCAGCTGGCGCGAACCGGTGCTGATGTCCTGCACGTAGATGTTGGAGTTGCCGCTCTCGAACGAGACGTAGGCGATTTTCTTGCCGTCCGGCGACCATGCCGGCGACAGCAGCGACTCCTTGGAGCGCGCCACCACCTGCGGGTTGTAGCCATCCGAATCGGCCACGATCAGCGAATAGGTGGTGTGGTCGCCCAGCCCCACTGCGGTGATGTAGGCGATGCGCGTCCAGAATGCGCCGCGCACGCCGGTGATCTTCTGGTAGATCTGGTCGGCGATCTGGTGCGCCACGCCGCGCAGGTCGCCGGCGGGAGCGGTGAACGCCTGGGCAAGCAGGCTCTGCTGCTTGTTGACGTCCCACAGCTCGTATTCAACCCGCAGCATGCCGCCGCCGGCGTCGATGATGCGCCCGACGGTGATGTAGTCCTGCTTCAGCAGGCGCCAGGTGGCGAACTTGATGTCCGCACCGCGCGAGGGCTGCTCGACGATGTCGCTCTTGGCCAGCGCGCGGAACTTGCCGGAGCGGTTGAAGTCGTTGCGGATCACGTCGGCGACGTCGGTGGGCAGCGGCGTGCCGCCCTGCTGGGCGAACGGCACCACCACGATCGGGGTGGCTGTCTTGAGCCCGCCGACGATGTCGACATTCAGCGACTGGGCCGCCGCGGGGCCGGCCAGCAGGGCCGCCAAGGCCAGCAGGATGAGGGCGAAGCGTGAACTGAGTTTGCGCATGGGTTTGATCATTGCGGTCTGAAGGTGAGGGTGATGTCGCGACTGAACACGCTCTCAAAACCCTTGTAAGGCAGGGTCTTGGTCCGGAGTACCGCATTTTCGATCGAGCGCTTGCCGGCGTCGTCGTAGGGACAGCTGGGGTCGACCTTGGCGCTCATCACGTCGCCGCCGATCATTTGCACGATGTGCACCACGCACGGGACATCCGGCATGTTATCCGGCCGCAACCAGTTCGGTGTGACCGCATTCTGAATGGCGGCCGCATAGGCGTCGCTCAGGCTGCTGTTGGGGCTGTTGTTGCCGGTCTGGCGCTGCGCGGTGTTGGGCAGGTCGGGCTGGCCGTCGGCCTGGGCGTTTTTCAGGTCGGCCATCTGCTGCCTGGCCTGGCGCGCGGTGTTGTCCAGCTTCCTGGTCTGCGCCGCCGCCTGGTCCATCTTCTTGAAGATTTCGTCCAGCTGCTTCTGCTTTTCCGCCTTCTGCCTGGCCGCCTGCGCGTCCAGCTCGGACTGCCGCTGGCGCTGCTTTTCTTCCTGCAGCTGCTTGGCCTCGGCCTGCAGCGCAGCGTCCTCCACCACCTTCTCCTGATCCTTCACATCGGGATGATCGGGCGGCGGCGGAAGCGACTTCACCACCGGCTTGTCGGGCGTGGGCGGGGGCGGCGGGGGTGGCACGGACGGCGGCGGCGGCACCGAATTCGGCACCGGTTTGGCCTTCACCGCCTTGGGCGGCGGGCTGCCGGTGGGGCCGATCAGGGTAGCCTCGATGATGGGACCCTGCAGCTGCAGCGGCTTTGAGCAGGTGATCGGATTCATCCAGGCCGGCAGGCCCAGCGCATCGAAAAACGCCTCGTAGCGCGAGCACGGCAGGATCGCGAGGAACAGAAACCCCACGATGCCGATATGCAGGATGGCGGAGAGCACGACCGCCTTCGGCGTCGCCTTACTTTCGTCCATTGGACGTGCTCTTGCCCTGGCCCGAATCGCCCGGTTGCCCCATCAGGCCAACCTTGGACACGCCGGCCTGCTGCAGATCGGCCAGCACCTTGAACACGCCGCCGTAGCTGCCGCGCTGATCGCCACCGACCAGCACGCTGACCTCGGGGTTGACCTGCACGAAGGCGTGCACCTTGGCCTTCAGCGTGTCCTCGTCGACCAGTTCCTTCTTGGCGCCGCTGAGCGTGAGGTAGAGCTGGCCGTCCTGGGTCACCGACACCAGCACCGGGTCCTTCTTCTGCTGCAGCGACTTGGCGTTGGCCTGCGGCAGCTGCACGTCGACGCTGGAGTTGAGCATCGGCGTGGTGACCATGAAGATGATCAGCAGCACCAGCATCACGTCGATGTACGGCACCACGTTGATTTCGGATTTCAGCTTGTAGCGCTTCTGGCGCCCGGTGGTTCGCATGACGGCTGCTCCGCTCAGGCCGCGTCGTCGGTCTGGATCTGCCGCTGCAGCACCGAGGAGAACTCCTCCTGGAACACGTCGTAATGCGAGGCGATACGCTCGACCTTGGTGGCGAACCGGTTGTACATCCATTGCGCCGGAATCGCGGCAAACAGGCCCATGGCGGTGGCGATCAGCGCTTCGGAGATGTGCGGCGCGACCACCGCGATGGTGACGTCCTTCATCTCGCCGAGGCCCTGGAACGCGCCCATGATGCCCCACACGGTGCCGAACAGGCCCACGTAAGGGCTGATCGAACCGACATTGGCGAGAAACTCCAGATTGCGCTCGAGCAGGCCGATTTCGCGCGAACCGGCCACGCGCATGGCGCGCTCGGAGCTCTCCATCACGCTGCGTGGATCGTGGTTCTTGCGCTGGCGCTGGCGGGCGAATTCGCGGAAACCGGACTCGAAGATGTTCTCGATGCCGCCGTTGCTGGCACCGCGATTACTGACTTCGCGAAACAGCTGGGCCAGATCGCCGCCGGACCAGAAGCGCTCCTCGAACGCCTCGGCGCTCTCCAGCGCGGCTTTGGTCTGCGCATGCTTGCGGAGAATGATGACCCATGACAGGAACGAGCCAACCAGCAGTATCGCCAGCACCGCCTTGACCGGCCAGCTCGAATCCGAGATCAGCGAGAAAATGTTCAGTCCACCGTTCATTGCTTGAAGGTTCTCCGCCAGTCGGCTTGGGGTCAGGGGGCAGGTTCGGGAAAAAGATCGGTCGGAATCGGCGCCGCGCGCATGCGCAGCACGTCCACGCAGGCCACCCGCACCTCGGCGCGAATCAGCCGGCTGCCATCGGCACGGGTGATGCACTGGTCGAACAGGATACTGGCTGCGCGCCGCTGTTTGACTTCCACCGTGACCGACAGTTCATCATCCAGCAGGGCGGCCTGGAGGAAGTCGATGTGCATCTCGCGCACCAGGAACGCCAGCCCGGTGGCCTGCTTGAACGCCAACTGGTCGATGCCCAGCCCGCGCAGCCATTCGCTGCGAGCGCGCTCCAGGAAGCGCAGATAGCTGGCGTGATAGACCACGCCACCGGCGTCGGTGTCTTCCCAGTACACCCGCACCGGCCAGCGAAAGGGTGGCTTCGGCGCGGATTCAGTCATCGCCGGCGGCGGCCTGGAACAGGTCGCTCGGCTGCGGTTGCCGCGGCGGCGGGGTCAGGCCGAGATGGCGCCAGCCCTTCGCGCTCACCATGCGCCCGCGCGCGGTGCGGATCAGGTAGCCCTGCTGGATCAGGAACGGCTCCACCACGTCCTCCAGCGTGCCGCGGTCCTCGCTCAGCGCGGCGGCCAGCGACTCCACCCCGACCGGGCCGCCGTCGAAATTCTCCACGATCAGGCCGAGCAGGCGCCGATCGAGTTCGTCGAAACCTTCCGGATCGATCTTCAGCATGTCCAGCGCGGCCTGCGCCACTGCCAGCGTGATCTCGCCGCCAGCGCGCACTTCGGCGTAATCGCGCACGCGACGCAGCAGTCGGTTGGCGATGCGCGGGGTGCCGCGCGAGCGACGGGCGATCTCGTGCGCGCCCTCCGGTGCGCAGGTGATGCCGAGGATGCGTGCCGCCCGCCGCACAATCGCGCTGAGCTCGTCGGTGGTGTAGAACTCCAGCCGCTGCACGATGCCGAAGCGGTCGCGCAGCGGCGCGGTGAGCATGCCGGCACGGGTGGTGGCGCCGATCAGCGTGAACGGCGGCAGATCCAGCTTGATCGAGCGCGCAGCCGGGCCTTCGCCGATCATGATGTCGATCTGGAAATCCTCCATCGCCGGGTACAGCACCTCCTCCACCACCGGCGACAGCCGATGGATCTCGTCGACGAACAGCACGTCGTTCGGCTCCAGATTGGTGAGCAGCGCGGCCAGGTCGCCGGCGCGCTCCAGCACCGGGCCGGAGGTCGAGCGCAGGTTGACGCCGAGCTCGTTGGCGATCACGTGCGACAGCGTGGTCTTGCCCAGCCCGGGCGGCCCGAAAATCAGCACATGATCCAGCGCCCCGCCGCGCTTTCTGGCCGCCTCGATGTAGATCGACAGTTGCTCGCGCACCGGCTGCTGCCCGAGATACTCGGCCAGCCGCTGCGGGCGAATGGTGGCTTCCAGCGCCGCGTCGTCGAGCTGCGCGGCAGCAGTGATGATGCGGGCTTCGGTCATGCCGGCATTATGCGGGGAACCGGCAGCGGGGAACAGGGAACATCGACCCGGACCCTCGCCGGCCGCTGCCTAGATCTCGACCTGCGCGCCCAGCTCGATCAGGCGGTTGCCGGGAATCTTGAAGAACGCGGTGGCCGGCATTGCATTGCGCGCCATGAAAGCGAACAGCCGGTCACGCCACAGCACCATGCCAGGGCGCCGCTTGTCGGAAACGATGGTCTCGCGCGACAGGAAGAACGTGGTGTCCATCATGTCGAAGGACAGACCCTGTCGGCCGCACTGCGACAGCGCCAGCGGAATGTTCGGGTCCTCGGCGAAGCCGAAGCGCAGCTCCAGGCCGAAGAACTCGTCGCCCAGCGAAGTGATCTGAATGCGTTCATCCGGATCGGCCAGCGGCGTTTCCAGCATATCCACCGTGAGCAGCAGGTTGCGCTCGTGCAGCACCTTGTTGTGCTTGAGGTTATGCAACATGGCGTGCGGCACGGAATGCTGGTTGGCGGTGAGGAAAATGGCCGTGCCCGGCACCCGCAGCGGCGGATGCTGGGTAATGTTGACGATGAACGGCGCCAGCGCCAGGCCGGACTGCTTGATCTCGCGCACCACCAGCTCGCGGCCGCGCCGCCAGGTGGTCATCATGGTGAAAACCACCACGCCCAGTACCAGCGGGAACCAGCCGCCGTATTCCACCTTGATCAGGTTGGCGCTGAAGAACGACAGGTCGATCACCAGGAACAGCGAGCCCACGCTGATCACCGTGAGGCGACTCCAGCCCCACTGGTAGCGCGCCACCACCAGCGCCAGCAGCGAGGTGATCGTCATGGTGCCGGTAACCGCGATGCCGTAGGCCGCGCCCAGGCTGTCGGACGAGCCGAAGCCGACCACCGCCAGCATCACCATGATCAGCAGGAAATAGTTCACCCACGGCACAAACACCTGCCCGGACATCTCGCTGGAGGTATGCACTACCGCCATCCGCGGCGAGTAGCCCAGCGACATCGCCTCGCGCGTCATCGAGTAGGCACCGGAGATCACCGCCTGCGAGGCGATCACCGCGGCCACGCAGGCCAGCGCGATCAGCGGCGCACGCAGGATGTCCGGCGCCAGCCGGAAGAACGGATTGTCGATGGCGGTCGGATCATCCAGCAGCAGTGCGCCCTGACCGAAATAGTTGAGTACCAGCGCCGGCAGCACGAAGCTGAACCACGCCAGCCGGATGGGCTTCTTGCCGAAGTGGCCCATGTCCGCATACAGCGCCTCGGCGCCAGTGAGCGCCAGCACCACGCCGCCCAGCGCAAGGAAGCCGCGGAAGCCATGGGTCTGGAAAAACCACACTGCGTGACGCGGATCCAGCGCGTACAGCACGTGCGGATTGCGCGCGATCATCTGCACGCCGAGCAGGGCGATGGTGACGAACCAAACCACCATGATCGGTCCGAACAGCCGCCCCACCCGCTCGGTGCCACCGCGCTGGATGGTGAACAGCAGCAGCAGGATGATCAGGCTGATCGGCACCACCCAGTGGGACAGATGCGGCGCCACCACCTTGAGGCCCTCGACTGCGCCCAGCACCGAGATCGCCGGCGTGATCACGCCATCGCCATAGAACAGCGCCGCGCCGAAGATGCCCAGCAGCGCCAGCCCCCAGCGCAGCTGCGGCCGTTCGCGCACGCTGCGCTGCGCCAGCGCCATAAGCGCCATGATGCCGCCCTCGCCCTTGTTGTCGGCGCGCATGATGAACACCACGTACTTCAGCGACACCACCAGGATCTGCGCCCAGAAGATCAGCGAGAGCACGCCGTAGACGCTCTCCGGCGTCACCCTCATGCCGTCATGGGTCAGCGTCTGGTTCATCGTGTACAACGGGCTGGTGCCGATGTCACCGTAGACCACGCCGATGGCACCAAGGCCCAGACTGGCCAGACGACGCTTGGTCATCTCGCTCTGGATGGATTCTGCAGTCACTGGATCAGCTCCCGAGTGCGGCGCGCAGCGCCTTGCGGATGATGGTTTCGGCACTGTCGCCCTCGGCGGCGAC
>JAJXTX010000227.1 GCA_021783385.1 Pseudomonadota bacterium | reverse complement strand
CCCTGACCCGCAAGGAAGCCGAGATACCAAGGCATCGCCTCGGCCAGCCCCTGCGTCAGCGTGTGAGTGGGCGCATAGCCCAGCCGCGTTGAGGCGCGGCTGATATCGGCCAGCGAATGACGCACATCGCCGGCGCGAAAATCGCGATAGACCGGACGGCGGCCGTATTCCCGACCCTCCTGCGCGAGCTGCGCCACCAGCGCGTCGAACAGCTGATTGAGGCTATTGCATTCGCCGACCGCCACGTTGTAGACGCAGTCGCGGCATGCGGCAGGTGCCAGCGCGGCCAGCAAATTCGCCTGCACCGCGTTGGCGACATGGCAGAAATCGCGGGTGGTCTCGCCGTCGCCGTTGATGAACACGTCGTCGTCGCCGATCAGCGCGGCGATCCACTGCGGAATCACCGCCGCATACGCGCCGTGCGGATCCTGGCGACGACCGAACACGTTGAAGTAGCGCAGGCCGATCGCCTTGAAGTCGTAGCAAAGTGCGAAGACCTCGGCATAGATCTCGTTGAACAGCTTGGTCGCGGCGTAAGGCGACAGCGGGCGTCCGATGCAGTCCTCGATCTTCGGCAGGCTGGGCTCGTCGCCATAGGTGGAGCTGGACGCCGCGTAGGTGAAGCTGGCCACGCCCGCGTCGCGCGCCGCGGTGAGCATCTCGAGGAAGCCGGTGGCGTTCGCCGCATGGGTGGCAAGCGGGTCCTCGATCGAGCGCGGCACCGAGCCCAGCGCCGCCTGATGCAGCACGTGGCGAACGCCGGCGCAGGCCGTGCGGCAATCCTCGCCGCGGCGGATGTCGCCATGGATGAAGCGGAAGCGCGACCACGCCGGCGCACCGACGCGCTGCTGCACCTCGTCCAGATTGCGCTGGTGGCCGGTGGCGAAATTGTCCAGCCCGACCACCGTCTGGCCGAGCCCGAGCAGCGCCTCCAGCAGGTTGGAACCGATGAAGCCAGCCACCCCGGTGACCAGCCACGGTCCCGACTCGGCGCGCACCCGCGCCTGCAGCGCCGGCGGCAGCATGGCGTCGATGCCGGCCATCACAGCCGCCCGTCCACTGCGTCGCGTGGCAGCACGTATTTCACGTCATAGATCACCGTGGCCGGCTTGCCGAAAGCGCGGATGCCTTCTGCGCCCATCGCCACGAACTGCCGATGGCCGACTGCCACGATCACCGCGTCGTAGGCCCCCGCCGGCGGCTGCGCCAGCGGCGTGATGGCGTACTCGTGCTCGGCCTCGGCCGGGTCGACCCACGGATCGTGCACATCCACCGCGGCGTTGTAGCCCTTGAGCGCCTGCACGATATCCACCACGCGGGTGTTGCGCAGATCCGGGCAGTTTTCCTTGAACGCCAGCCCCAGCATCAGGATCCGCGCGTGCACCGGGTTGATGCCCTTGCGCACCATCAGCCGGATCACCTCGCTGGCGATGTAGGGGCCCATGCTGTCGTTGGTGCGGCGCCCGGCCAGGATCACGTCGGGGTGGTGGCCCACTTCCTGCGCCTTGTGGGTGAGGTAATACGGGTCCACGCTGATGCAGTGCCCGCCCACCAGGCCCGGGCGGAATGGCAGGAAGTTCCACTTGGTGCCGGCCGCCTGCAGCACTTCCAGCGTGTCGATGCCGAGCTTGTTGAACAGGATCGCCAGGTCGTTCACCAGCGCGATGTTGAGGTCGCGCTGGGTGTTCTCGATTACCTTCGCCGCCTCGGCCACCTTGATGCAGCTGGCCTTGTGCGTGCCGGCGGTGATGATCGATCCGTACAGCGCATCGACGAAGTCGGCCGTCGCGGGGGTGGAGCCGGAGGTCACCTTGAGAATGGTGGTGACCCGATGCTGCTTGTCGCCGGGGTTGATCCGCTCGGGGCTGTAGCCGGCAAAGAAATCCTGGTTGAACACCAGCCCGGACAGCTTCGCCAGGATCGGCACGCAGACCTCTTCGGTGCAGCCCGGATACACGGTGGACTCGTACACCACGATGTCGCCGCGCTTGAGCACCCGGCCCAGCGTTTCGCTGGCCTTGACCAGCGGCGTCAGGTCCGGCCGCTTGGCCGCGTCGATCGGCGTGGGCACGGTGACGATGTAGACATTGCAGCCGCGCAGGTCGGCCGGATCGGCGCTGAAGCGCAGCCGCGTCGAAGCGGCCAGCTCCTCGGCGTCCACTTCGAGCGTGCTGTCGTGGCCGCTGCGCAGCGCGTCGACCCGCGCCGACTGGATGTCGAAGCCGGTGGTGTCGTAGCGCTTGCCGAACTCCACCGCCAGCGGCAGGCCGACATAACCCAGCCCGATGATGGCGATTCTGGTGTCTTGCAGACTGTGCATGCGATACATCCCTGATGAATTCGGTTTTCAGGCGGCCGTATCGAACTCCGGCGTGTGCCGCCGTGGCCACGCGGGCAGGCCACGTGCGCGATCATCCAGCTGCCATTCCACGGATCTCCCTCTGGGCCAGCGCCAACCTCGATAGTGCACCGGGCAGCGGGTTATCCTAATGCGGCATGCTGCCACAGTACATGAAGGCAGCGAGCGTCACGGCATGCATGCGCCGGCGCATGGCCGGTGACATAATGCGCCGCCCGGATGGCGCACGCCGCGGCCTGCACAAGGCAGCGTCGATGTCGCCGCTCGCTCCGGGGCATCCCCCCGACTACGGTTGACGATCATGGTGGCAATGGCGACCGAGCACGTGCTCGACGTGCGGCACTGGAACGACACGTTGTTCAGCTTTCGCACCACCCGCGATCCCGGCTTCCGCTTCGACAGCGGCCAGTTCGTGATGCTCGGGCTGGCGACCGACGGACGCCCACTGCTGCGTGCCTACTCGATCGCCAGCGCACACTGGGAGGAACACCTGGAGTTCTTCTCGATCAAGGTGCCCGATGGCCCGCTCACCTCGCGCCTGCAGCACCTGCAGCCGGGCGACCCGGTGATCGTCAGTCGCAAGCCTACTGGCACGCTGGTGCTGAATGACCTGAAGCCCGGCCGCCATCTGTACCTGCTTGGTACCGGCACCGGGCTGGCGCCGTTCCTGAGCCTGGTGCGCGATCCGGATACCTACCAGCGCTTCGACCGGATCGTGCTGGCCCACGGCGTGCGCCACATCAGCGACCTCGCGTACGCGGACTATCTCGAACGCGAGCTGCCGCAGCACGAGTACCTCGGTGAACTGGTGCGCGAGAAGCTGATCTACTACCCCACGGTCACGCGCGAGCCGTTCCGGCACCGCGGCCGCATCACCGACGCAATCGTCGACGGCGTGATGAGCGCGGCTACCGGCCTGCCGCCGCTGAACCCCGCCACCGACCGGGTGATGCTGTGCGGCAGCCCGGCGATGCTGGAGGACCTGGCCGCGCTGCTCGACGGCCGCGGTTTCCGCGCCTCGCCGCGCACGCGCGAGCCGGGCGACTACGTGATCGAGCGGGCGTTCGTGGAAAAGTAGTGCTGTCGCAGCCTCGCCCTCACTGATGGATATCGCGCTGTACCTGCTGGCGGCACTGCTGATCGTCGGCGGCCTCGCCGGCGCGGTGCTGCCGGCGCTGCCTGGCATTCCGATGCTGTTCGGCGGCATCTGGCTGGTGGCGGCGGTTGACCATTACCGGCATCTGGGCCTCGGCTGGCTGCTGCTGATCGGCGCATTGGGCGTGCTGGGGGTGATCGTCGACTTCGTCGCCGCGACCTTGGGTGCCAGACGCGTGGGCGCCAGCCGCACGGCGCTGTGGGGCGCCAGCCTCGGCACGCTGATCGGGATGTTCTTCGGCGTGCCCGGGCTGCTGCTCGGGCCGTTCGCGGGCGCGCTGCTGGGCGAGCTGGCCAGCGGCACCAGCGTGCTGCGTTCCACCCATATCGGTATCGGCACCTGGCTCGGCCTGCTGTTCGGCACGCTGGTCAAGCTGGTGATCTCGCTGATGATGCTCGGCCTGTTCGGGCTGGCCATGCTGATCGGCTGAGCGCGTGCCCGCTCAGCCGCGCGCGTCGGGAATCACGTACAGCAGCACCGCCAGAAAATGCAGCACGCTGCCAGTCAGCACGAACACGTGCCACAGCGCGTGGTGATACGGCAGCCGGCGCCACAGGTAAAACGGCACGCCCAGCGTGTAAGCGAGGCCGCCGCCGATCAGCAGCAGCATGCCGCCGGTCGGCAGGTGCGCGCTCAGCGGCTTGAACGCGATCATGCCGATCCAGCCCATGCCCACGTAAAGCAGCACGGCCAGCTGGTGATAGCGCCGCAGCAGACCCAGCTCCAGTGCACTGCCGACCACCGCCAGCGCCCACACCGCCACGAACAGGCTCCAGCCCCAGGCGCCGGGCAGCACGATCAGGGTGAACGGGGTATAGGTGCCGGCGATCAGCAGGTAGATCGCGATGTGATCGAGGGCGCGCAGGGCTGGCCTGGCGGCAGCCACCGAAATCGA
>JAJXTX010000226.1 GCA_021783385.1 Pseudomonadota bacterium | reverse complement strand
GTGCTGCATGCACTGCAAGGCCGACGCTGCCCCCGCAACGGTAAGCGAGTTTCACGAACGGCTAACGCCACTGTGCCTGGCATGGGAAGGCGCCGTTCGGGGCATGCAGATCACTGCGTGCCACTCGCGAGTCCGGAGACCGGCCTCAACGATATCTGGTGGCTCGCGGTGGGCGAGGCCAAACCACGTGCCGTGGCGTTGCCGCTCGCCCGTTGTTTGTCCCTCCCCTCATGTGCCACCAGCCCATTGAACGCATGAGCCGTGCGCGGGTGCGCGGCCGGGGAACCCACACCATGAAAAAATCCTTGCTGGCAGCCGCGCTGCTCAGTGGCAGCCTCACCGCGCAGGCGGCCGATCAGGGCGCCGCCAACACTTTGGCGCCGGTGATCGTCACCGCCACGCGCACCGCCATCACCGTCGACGACGCGCTGTCCTCGGTCACCGTGATCACTCGCGCCGACATCCAGCGGCTGCAACCGATCTCGGTGGCCGACCTGCTGACCGGCCTGCCCGGCGTCAGCTTCGCCCAGGCCGGCGGGCTCGGTTCGCAGACCTCGCTGTTTTTGCGCGGCACCAATTCCACCCACACGCTGGTGCTGATCGACGGCGTGCGGATCGGTTCGGTCACCGCCGGGCTGGCCTCGCTGGAGCAGATCCCGGTGGAGCAGATCGAACGCATCGAGATCGTGCGCGGCCCGCGCTCCAGCCTGTACGGTGCCGATGCGATCGGCGGCGTGATCCAGATCTTCACCCGCCACGGCGTGCACGGCGGCGGGCTGGTGCCCTCGCTCAGCGTCACCGGTGGCAGCCACGGCCTGCTCGGCAGCGAAGCCGGGTTGTCCGGTGGCGACGCGCACGCCTGGTACAACCTCAGCCTCGGCGGCCAGTACACGCGCGGCATTCCGGCCTGCCGGATGGGCGCGGCCGAGGCGATGGCGGGCTGCTTCGTGGATGACCCGCGCAACGACGCGTTCCGCAACTGGAACGGCGCGGCCAACGCCGGCTACCGCTGGGACAACGGCACCGAGCTGGCGCTGGACTGGCTGCGCAGCCGCAACGACATCGGCTACACCGGCAGCCCGTACGGCGGCAATCGCGCGATCAACGAGCAGCGCGTGCTCGGCGCCCGCCTGACCTTCTCGCCGCTGCAGGCGTGGCAGGTCACGCTGAATGCGGGGCAGAGCAAGGACCTCGCCGACACCTCGTATCAGGGCAGCTACTACGGCGTCTATTACCCGCGCACGCCGACCGGCTACTCCGACTCGCGCCGCGATCAGGCGTCGTGGCAGAACGACATCGCGCTGGCGTCGAACCAGCTGCTCACGCTGGGCGTCGACTACCAGCGCGAGCACGTCAGCAGCACCACTGCCTACCTCGCCAGCAGCCGCGACAACGTGGGCGCTTATGCGCAGTACCAGGGCACGTTCGGCCGCAACGAGCTGCAGCTGTCGCTGCGCCGCGATCACAACCAGCAGTTCGGCAATCACAACACCGGCGCCATCGCGTGGGGCTACCGCTTCGCGCATGATCTGCGGTTCACCGCCAGCTACGGCACCGCGTTCCACGCGCCCACCTTCAACGACCTCTACTACCCGCCGTTCTACGGCACGCCGTCGGCCAATCCGAACCTGAAGCCGGAATCCTCGCGCAGCGTCGAGCTGGGCCTCGCGCAAAAACCCGGCGACTGGAACTGGGCGGTGAACGCGTACCAGACGCGGATCGACCAGCTGATCGTGCTGGACCCGACGCAAAACTATGTCCCGTTCAATGTCAGCAAGGCGCGCATCCGCGGCGTGGAAGGCCAGCTCGGCGCGAGCGTGGCCGGCTGGCAGCTGCAGACCTACCTGACCCTGCAGCAGCCGGAGAACCGCGACGGCGGCGTCAACAACGGCCACCTGCTGGCACGCCGCCCGGAGCGCACCGCGCGCATCGATCTCGACCGTCGCTTCGGCGCCTTCGGCATCGGCACCACGCTGTATGCAGCCGGCCGCAGCTACGACGACATCGCCAACCAGCACCGGCTCGGCGGCTACAGCACGCTGGCGCTGCGCGGCAGCTGGCATTTCGCCCCGAGCTGGCAGATCGAGGCGCGGCTGGCCAACGCGTTCGATCACCGCTACGAGACGGCGTATTACTACAACCAGCTCGGCCGCACCTGGTATCTGACGCTGCGCTACAGCCCGGCCATGCAGTAACTCTCGCTCCGGCGGTCGACCGCTCTTCCGGCATGGCCGCAAGAGCGGCTCGCGCCGTTCAGCGCCGCCGCGTGCGCGACGCGCCCAGCTTGCGGGTGAGCGTGTTGCGCCCCACGCCCAGCGCCTGGGCCGCGTGCTGTCGATGGCCCTCGCTGGCCAGCAGCGCTGCCTGCAGCAGGGTCTGGTCGAGTGCTTCGCGGGCGCGCGCGTGGATGTCGGCCTCGCCGTCGGCCAGCGCCGCCACCGCCCAGTCGCGCAGCGCGTCGGTCCACTCGCCGTGACCGGCACCGCTGGCCGCCGCACTGCCCAGATCGCCGGGCAGAATCTCCGAGCCCGCGGCGATCACCGCCAGCCGCCGGCACAGGTTTTCCAGTTCACGCACGTTGCCGGGAAAGTCCCGCTGCGCCACCAGCTTCAGTGCTGCGCGCGAGAAGCGCTTGGGCGCGAGTTTCAGCTGCTGCGCGGCGGCCGCCAGAAAATGCTGCGCCAGCAGCGGGATGTCGCTGCGGCGGGTGCGCAGCGGCGGCAGCTCGATGCGCACCACGTCGAGCCGGTGCATCAGGTCGGCGCGGAACTGGCCCGCCGCGACGCGGGTGGCCAGATCCTGATGCGTGGCGGCGACGATGCGCACGTTGCCACGGATCAGCTCGCGCCCGCCGACGCGGTAGAACTCGCCGCCCGCCAGCACCCGCAGCAGCCGCGTCTGCAGCGCCAGCGGCATGTCGCCGATCTCGTCCAGAAACAGCGTGCCGCCCTCGGCTTGCTCGAAACGACCGGCGACGCGGCGCACGGCGCCGGTGAACGCACCGGCCTCGTGGCCGAACAGCTCGCTCTCCAGCAGCTCGCTGGGGATCGCCGCGGTGTTCAGCGCCACGAACGGTTTGCCGCGGCGCGCGCTTTCGTCGTGCAGGGCGCGCGCCACCAGCTCCTTGCCGGTGCCGGTTTCGCCGGTGATCAGCACGTTGAGATCGCTGGCGGCGACGCGGCCGATCAACCGGAACACCTCGCGCATCGGCGCGCTGTCGCCCAGCAGCGCGTGGCTGGGCATGGTCATGGCGGCGGCGGGTGCGTCGCGCGCGGGCACGTCCGCCAGCGCGCGCTGCACGGCGGTCACCGCCTGATCGAGGTCGAACGGCTTGGCCAGATAGTCCACCGCGCCGGCACGATACGCGGCGGCCGTGGTGGCGACATCGGTGTAGGCGCTCATCACGATCACCGGGCCGATGGCCTGCGCCTGCAGCTCGCCGAGCAGGCCCAGGCCGTCCTCGCCGGGCATGCGCACGTCGGTCAGCAGCAGCGCCGGCCGCGCCTCGTGCAGCGCCGTCCGCACGCTGGCCACCTCGCCGAACTCGCGCACCGCGAGGCCAGCATCGCGCAGCGCCTCGGCCAGCACGTAGCGCACGCCGCGGTCGTCGTCGACGATCCAGATTTCCTGCAGGAATTCGGAAGGTTCAGTCATGTGCGCGCTCCAGCGGCAGGTACAGCGTGAATACCGTCTCGCCCGGCCGACTGGCGTAGCGCAGATCGCCACCGTGCTCGCGCGCGATTTCGCGCGACAGCGCCAGCCCCAGCCCGCTGCCGTCGACGCGGCCGGAGACCAGCGGCTGGAACAGCGTGTCGCGCAGCGTCAGCGGCACACCGGCGCCGTCGTCGATCACGTCCAGCCGCAGCGCCATGCGCAGGCTGCGCTCGCCCAGTCGCAGGCCGTGCTCGACGCGCGTGCGCAGGGTGAGCGTGGCGGCACCGGCTTCGCGCGCGTTGCATGCCAGGTTGAGCAGCACCTGCTGCAGCCGATCAGCGTCGCCCAGCACATCCGGCACGCTCGGGTCATAGTCGTGGCGCAGCTGCAGCGGTGTCGGCTCGGCCTGCAGCAGCTCGGCCAGCCGCTGCAGCAGGTCGTGGATGTTCACCGGCCCCAGCCGCACCGCGCCGTCGTGATGCAGCAGGCGATTGGCCAGCGTGTCGAGCCGGTCGGCCTCGTCGATGATCAGCCCGGCCAGCGCGCGCAGGTCGTCGCTGCCCACGCGCCGCTGCAGCAGCTGCGCGGCGCCACGCAGCCCGGCCAGCGGATTCTTCACCTCGTGCGCAAAGCCGCGCAGGGTGGCCGACAGCGGCGAGCTGGCCGAGGGCGATTCGGCCAGCGCGTGCACCTCCAGCAGCAGGCCGTCCTCGAACGGCTGCAGCGCGATGTCCACCGTGGTTTCGCGGCCCGCGGTGCTGCGCAGGCTGCCGCC
>JAJXTX010000225.1 GCA_021783385.1 Pseudomonadota bacterium | reverse complement strand
AGGTCGCCGTGCCGATCCTGCAGCACGCTGAAATTGCGGGGCGAGGCCGCCTCGCCGGTGGCTACCGGCCGGATTGTGCCGCTGCGCAGGTCCAGGTGATCGAGGCCGGCATCCGTGGCGATCCATACCCCGCCGGCACGGTCGCTGGCCAGCGCGTAGATCTTGCGATCGGTGCCGCCCGGGCCGATCGGGTAGGGCCGGAAACTGTCGTTGGCCGGATCGAACCGGGTCAGCCCCCCGGCATTCGTGCCCACCAGCAGGCTGCCGTCCGGCAGTGCCAGCAGGCAGCGTACATAGGCATCCGGCAAGCCAGTGCCGTGATGGCTGCGCAGGCCGAAAACCTGCATGCGGTAGCCGTCGTAGCGCACCAGGCCACCCATGCTGCCGATCCACATCAGCCCGCGGCTGTCCTGCGCGAGGGCGGTGGTGACCGAATGGGGCAGTCCGTCGTCAATGCCCACCTTGTCGAACCAGGGCGCCTTGAAGGGCGCCCATGCGTCGGCAATCGGCGTCGTCGCGACGGCCAGCGCCGGTCGGGCACCCGTCAGCGTCATGCCGAGCAGGAGCGCCCCCAGGCGGAGCCAGCGATGTCGCTGCGGCTTCATGCGCTCAGCGTGACGTGCAGGTCGCACTTGCGGTGCGATGACCTGATGCACGCACACCTCCCGCACAGCGGTGCCGAGACGTGGTGTTCAATGCGTTTCCCCCGGGCCATGGCGTGCTTGTGCAACCTGGCCACTTCCGCATTGTAGCCGGTTGGTGCCGGGCCGGATGCATGCGTGGCATGCCGTATCATGCCGGCATGCCACGCCACGTCGCGCCGCCCACTGCCGGCCTGTTCGCCGAATCCGATGCGCTGAAGCCGCTGGCCGAACGGATGCGCCCGCGCAGCCTCGACGAGATCGTCGGTCAGCAGCGGCTGGTGGCGCACGACAAGGCGCTGCGCCGCGCGCTGGAGGCCGGCAAGATCCACTCGATGGTGCTGTGGGGGCCGCCCGGCTGCGGCAAGACCACGCTGGCGCTGCTGGTGGCGCGCTATGCCGACGCCGATTTCCGCGCGATCTCGGCGGTGCTGTCGGGTCTGCCCGAGGTGCGCAAGGCGCTGGCCGAGGCGGAAGTCAGCTTCGCCCAGGGCCGCCGCACCGTGCTGTTCGTCGACGAGGTGCACCGCTTCAACAAGACCCAGCAGGACGCGTTCCTGCCGCATATTGAAAAGGGCGTGATCGTGTTCATCGGCGCCACCACCGAGAACCCCTCGTTTGAGCTGAACTCCGCGCTGCTCTCGCGCTGCCGCGTGCACGTGCTGGAACCGATCTCGGTGGACGACATCATCGCGGCGCTGCGACGCGCGCTGGCCGACCGTGAGCGCGGCCTCGGCGCGCTGCAGCTGCAGGTGGACGACGACGCGCTGGGCTCGATCGCCCAGGCCGCCGACGGTGACGTGCGGCGCGCGCTGACCCTGCTGGAAATTGCCGCCGAGCTGGCCGATGGTCAGCGCATCGACGCGGCCACGCTGAGCCAGGTGCTGGCCGACCGCACGCGCCGCTTCGACAAGCAGGGCGAGCAGTTCTACGACCAGATCTCGGCGCTGCACAAGTCGGTGCGTTCGTCCGATCCGGATGCGGCGGTGTACTGGCTCACGCGCATGCTCGACGGCGGCGTCGACCCGCTGTACCTGGCGCGGCGCATGACCCGCATGGCAGTGGAAGACGTCGGCCTGGCCGAGCCGCGCGCATGGCGCATGGCGCTGGACGCGTGGGATACCTACGAGCGCCTGGGCAGTCCCGAAGGCGAGCTGGGGCTGGCGCAGCTGGCGATCTGGCTGGCGATCGCGCCGAAAAGCAACGCGGCCTACATGGCATACAACAAGGCGCGCGCGGCGGTGCGCGAAGGCGGCACGCTGGAGGTGCCGATGCATCTGCGCAACGCGCCGACCAGGCTGATGAAGGGCCTCGGCTACGGCAAGGGCTACCAGTACGACCACGATACCGAAGGCGGTGTGGCGCTGGATCAGCAGTGTCTGCCGGATGCCCTGGCCGGCACCGTGTTCTACGAGCCGGTCGAACGCGGGCTGGAGCTGCAGCTGCGGGAGAAGTTGCTGGCGCTGCGCGCCGCCCGCGCGCAGGCGCGCGCCAAGTAGCGGCGGCGCTGCTGCGCCCGCACTTGCCGCCGGCCGGTCGCCCGCCCTAGATTCGCCACACCCATCACGGAGGGACCAAGCATGCGCATCCTGGTAGCGGGCCTGATCGGCGGCATCCTGATGTTTCTCTGGGGCGTGGCGGCGCATACGGCGCTGGGGCTGGGCAACACGGGCTTCCGGCTGCCGGCCGACGAGAACGCGGTGCTGGCCAGCCTGCACCAGGGGCTGGGCGGGCAGGCCGGCATCTACGTGCTGCCCTCGCTGGACCCGAAGAAAATGAACGACCCGGCCGAGGTCATCGCCTATTCGCAGAAGGCCATACGCTCGCCGTATGCCTGGGTGGTCTACCTGCCGCAAGGCGACGACATGACCCGCATGCAGCAGCAGATTCCGCGGCAGTGGGCGTCCGACACGCTGAGTGCGCTGGCGCTGGCGTTCGTGATGGGCGTGGGTGTGCTGAGCTTCCGCCAGCGCCTGGCGGTGGCGCTGGCGGCCGCCGTGTTTGCCTGGCTGAGCCTGTCGGTGCCGTACTGGAACTGGTATCGCTTTCCGCTCGACTTCACCCTCGCCGCGCTGCTCGAGCAGCTGGTCGGCTGGCTGATCGCCGGTGCTGCCATGGCCTGGTGGCTCGGCCGCGGCGAACGCCGGCTGGCGCGCTGACCGCCCGCCGTTCACCCTGAGCGTTGCGCAGCGAAGGCGAAGGGTAGCTCCTTAGACTCCGGCCCTGCAGTCCTGCGCTCAGGGCGAACGGTTCCTCATGCCAGGCGCAAGTTGCATTGCGGCAACAGCCGCCCGGCAGCGATAATTCAGGGCTCAAGCCTTTCTCTGGACTTCGCCCATGCTGGACCCCGCACTGCTGCGCACACGCCTGGCCGAGACGGCCGCGCGGCTCATGGAAACGCGCCGCTTCGCGCTGGACGTGAGCGTCGTCGAGGCACTGGAGAGCACGCGCAAGCAACTGGCGATGCAGACGCAGGAGCTGCAGAACCTGCGCAACACGCGCTCCAAGGCGATCGGCCAGGCCAAGGCGAAGGGCGAGGATGTGGCCGCGCTGATGGCCGAGGTGGCCGGTCTCGGCGATCAGCTGAAGGCCAACGAGCAGGCGCTGGCCGAGGTGCAGGCGAAGCTCGCCGACATCGCGCTGGGCATTCCCAATCTCCCGCACGCGTCCGTGCCGCTCGGCACCGACGAAAAAGACAATCTCGAAGTCAGCCGCTGGGGCACGCCGCGCAGTTTCGATTTCGCGGTGAAGGACCACGTCGAGCTGGGCGAACGCCACGGCTGGCTCGACGGCGACGCCGGGGCCAGGCTGTCCGGCGCCCGCTTCACCGTGCTGCGCGGTCAACTGGCCCGGCTGCATCGCGCGCTCGGCCAGTTCATGCTCGACCTGCATACCGGCGCGCACGGCTACCTCGAA
Organism: Pseudomonadota bacterium; assembly: GCA_021783385.1. GTDB lineage: Bacteria > Pseudomonadota > Gammaproteobacteria > Xanthomonadales > Rhodanobacteraceae > Rhodanobacter. Next base: position 884 of record JAJXTX010000225.1, on the reverse strand, counting down.
TGCAACGTGCCGGTGCTGGTCAACAGCGACAGCATGGTTGGCACCAGCCAGCTGCCGAAGTTCGAGGAGGATCTGTTTTCCACCCGGGTCGGCGAATCGAAGCGTTATCTGATTCCCACCGCCGAAGTCTCGCTGACCAACCTGGTGCGCGACACCATCCTGGACGCCGACGCGCTGCCGCTGCGCTTCACCGCGCACTCGCTGTGCTTCCGCGCCGAGGCCGGCAGCTACGGCCGCGACACGCGCGGCATGATCCGCCAGCACCAGTTCGAGAAAGTCGAGATGGTGCAGGTCACGCGCGCCGAAGACTCCTACGCCCAGCTGGAGGAGATGGTCGGTCACGCCGAAACCGTACTGCAGAAGCTGGAGTTGCCCTACCGCAAGCTGCTGCTGTGCACCGGCGACATGGGCTTCCAGTCGAGCAAGACCTACGATCTGGAAGTGTGGCTGCCCAGCCAGCAGACCTACCGCGAAATCTCCAGCTGTTCCAACTGCGAGGATTTCCAGGCCCGCCGCCTGCAGGCGCGTGTGCGCAACACCGACAGCGGCAAGCCCGAACTGGTGCACACCTTGAACGGCTCCGGCCTCGCCATCGGCCGCACCCTGATCGCGGTAATGGAAAACTTCCAGCACTCCGACGGCTCGATCAGCGTGCCCGAGGTGCTGCGTCCGTACATGGGCGGGCTCGATCGTATCGCCTGACGCAGCCTGAGCGACTGGCTGGTCAGCTGCGACGTTGCTGATAAACTGCCGGAGCATTCCGCCAGCGACGTCCGACGCGCGCCTTGGCGAAAAAGTTGTGGAGAGATGGCCGAGCGGTTTAAGGCAGCAGTCTTGAAAACTGCCGTAGGTGTGAGCCTACCGTGGGTTCGAATCCCACTCTC
>JAJXTX010000025.1 GCA_021783385.1 Pseudomonadota bacterium | reverse complement strand
ACGTTTTCAGCCCCTCGCGCGCCTCCCTGATCACCTCGTGGGCCAGATTCTGGCTGGTGTGATGCCGCTTCGCGTCGATGGCGGCATCCAGCCGCTGCTGCGCGGCCCTGATCGCCTTGTCGACGCGATAGAGGGGGCCATGCGGGTTGGTGGTCAGCGGCGGATCGTAGCTTTTCGTCATGGCGTTTCTTCGTGATCAGGTCGGCACGATAGCCCGGTTGCCCGTCCGCCGCTGCATCGTGGTGGGGCGCGTGGGACAGGCGCGGAGCCAGGTCACCTGCCCGGCTGGATCACGTGAACCTGTAACTGTTTCTTTGAATTGACTGAACCTGACCCTGCTTCTGCCGATCTTCCCGGGTAGTTATTGATGCCCTGCACCGGAATCCAAACCATTGATGAATATACCAACCAAGCCGAATCCATCAGCATTTTTCACGAACGTCAGCTTCAGGGTGCCATGCGCAAACGCTCGGCTGGATCACGTGAACCTGTAACTGTTTCCTGGAATCAAGTGAACCTCGGCGCGTGTCAAGTTAGTTGTCGCCTCAGTCATGCAGCCAGGGGCTGCCTTTCTGCCGCCGCGTGAGTGGCGACGACCGCGTCGCGTTCGGGGGTGAGGGTGACCGCGCCGATCTGGGACCAGTTGCGTGTGGGGCCAGACCAGCGAGCCGGGTTGGCGTCGCGCGCCTGCATGTAGAGCGCGTGGCGTGCGGCCAGGATGGCGTGGTCTTCGCCGGCGTGGCGTTGGGCGGGCGTGACGTAGCGGATGCCGCTGTGGCGGTGCTCGACGTTGTACCACTGCACGAAGCGGGCTGCCCAGGCGCGCGCTGCGTCGAGGTCGGCAAAGCCTTTGGGCGGAAACTCCGGCCGATACTTGGCGGTGCGGAACAACGACTCGGCATAGGCGTTATCGTCGCTCACGCGCGGTCGCGAGTACGAGGGCTTGACGCCCAGCCAGTTCAACATCGCCAACACCGTGGTGGCCTTGAGCGTCGAGCCGTTGTCGCCGTGCAGTACCGGCTTGTTGGTCAGTGCCGCAATGCCTTCGGCCAGTGCCGTGCGATGCACCAGGTATGCGGCATGGTCGGAGTGATCCGTGTCGTGCACCTCCCACCCGACGATCTTGCGGCTGTACAGATCCAGGATCAGATACAGGTGGAACCAGCGCCCTTGCACCTGCGCTGGCAGATACGACATGTCCCAACACCACACCTGACCCGGTGCGGTGGCAATATGCGTGGTCGGTGGGCGCACCGTTCGCGGTGCCTTGGCATGCCCGCGATGGGTGGTTTGGCCGTGCGCGCGCAGCACGCGGCTGAAGCTGGATTCGCTGGCCAGGTACACGCCTTCATCGGCAAGCATGGGCACGATGCGCGCCGGCGGTACGTCGGCAAAGCGCGGTTCGTTGGCCACGCACAGCAAGTTGGCACGCTCGGTATCGGTCAATGCATGACGCAGTGCCGGATGGATCGAACGCGGCCGTCCGTCACCCTCCACCAAACCGGATGAAGACTTCCAGCGCTGCAAGGTACGCAGGTCGATTCCGGCGACCTCGCAGGCAAGATGCAAACGCGCGCCGGCCGCATGCGCCGTGTCGATGTACTGGGCCAGGGTGGTGCGATCGTCGAGGGCGATCATGCGCCCTCGCCCGTGTTGAAGATCGCCCCGACTTTTTTTGACAGCACCAGCAAGGCAGCGGTCTCGGCCAGTGCGCGATCCTTGCGCAGCAGATTGCGTTCCAGTTCCTTGATGCGCTGACGATCCTGCGCGTTTCCCGGTGCACTGGGGCGGATCGTTTTGGACGCGCCCAGTGCCGCGGTGGCCGTGGCGCGCCACGCGTCCAGGTCCGCCCGAAACACCCCGTGCTCGCGGCACCACGCACTCTTGCCCACCTCGTCCATCGCCGCCGTCGTGATGACCGCATCCAACCGTGCATCCGCCGTCCAGCCGCGGGTCGGGGTGACCTTGGCTTGGATCTCGTCGCGCCAGCGCGCCAGCGTTCCCGCGCCAATGCCTACGTCATGCGCCACGACCTCCAGCGCACCACTCTCCGGCGCCAGCAATCGTGCCACCGCTCTCTCTTTGAATCGTTGTCCGTATCGAGCCACGTGCGTTCTCCAGTGCCGCCTTCAGGGGGATTGTAAGGAGACGACAACTAGTCTGACGCGGCGGGACCTGACCCTGCTTATGCCGTACTTGATTTTCCATCAGAGACGACTTTCTAAAAGTGCACTCTGACCCGGGTTTTCGCCAAATAAAGTGCACTCTGACCCCTGTATTTTTCTATTTTTCTGTTTTCGCTCTCCTGTTTTCGGAGTCAAAAATCCCAGCGCGGACTTGTTATTGACGCGAGCTCATAAATGTCCAGATCTGGTCTGCGCCTATGCACAATACGATGGCAATTGGAACACAGTAAAACTAGGTCCGACAGATATGTAATGGTGTTGGGTAGAACAGCCGCGAGAGGGACTTTGTGATGTACCTCAATGAAGTCGCCGCCTCTCGCCCCGTACTTCGCCTCAAAGTTAAAGCTGCAATTTTCGCAATAGATAGAGCCCGCCGTCTCTTTGAAATAGGCTACCTTTGCGGCCCGAATTTTTCGGCTTCGCTCTAGCCGATAATGAGATCTGAGCTTTCTCTTCGTCTCATCGATCCCCAACTCATCCAGAGCAATATTGACTCCTTCTGCGGCAGATGGCGGATCAGCAACGACAGTGTCACTTGGGGCATCGAGCTTAGCCTGGACAGCAGGCCACTCCCCGAGTAAGGCCAAAATCTCATTCGAAGTCTTACGAAGCTCCGATGACGCATCCCCTTGACGCACAAGAAGAGCATATTTTTGAAACAATGGAGCCGCTTCTTGGGGCAGATCCTCGTCTTGCATTAACGCCCGAATTCGCTGCAGCCTACCACAGAGATCAAGCTCAGACGAGTCATGCAATATTTTAAGCGTCAGCGGAGTGCAGATCGCTACACCAGCGTAATTAGTATTGACATCAAATGTCATTGATTTAATCACGTAGGACTTTTCTCTGAGAGGGAGCTTCACGACACCGCGATCCTCACGAATAGGATCTGGCAAGAGTGCAAGCGCCGCGATCAAAGATGAAACGTTTAGTCGAGTCCGATCATTTGGATTCGCACGTCGGAGTCGAGGTTTCCCGTCCCGGATCAAGCCGGAGACATCTGTCTCAATCACAACACCAGGAACGGATACTGATTCGACATGCATCCTCCGGCCCAGGAGAATATTGCTAGGAACATGCTCATATTCGCCACGCCCGCCGCTCGGTCGCCAGCGAATATCAACTATTGCCACTGGTCGCCCCCGGCTTCATTTCAGTAGGCCTATCTGCGCGCAGCTGAGTCGCCAGCCGACGACCTAACCAATATGCGACAGCTGGCGTTACGGAGTTGCCCACAGCGTGATAGCGTGCGCTATCAGGATCGTCCTTTTGGGACACGGACACGTCCGTCCAACCGGCCGGGAAACCTTGGATTCTTTCCACCTCTTCTGGCGTGAATCTGCGTACACGACCATCAGGATACCAAGCGTAGTTTCTGCTCCAGTCCGTACCTGTGTGCCGGGCTGACTCCGCATAAATGCAATGGGCTCTGGCTTTGACTAGCGGCCCTTTGACAGTATTTCCAAGGATTCTCTGAAAGAGACTGGGAGATTTCTTCCCATCCTGTCCACTCTCCGCAGAATTCCCGTTGCAGCATTCGGGCTCAAAAAGTATTTTTCCGGCACTGATTGGATCTCGATGCACGGCAACAACATAGACTCGCTTGCGTGACTGGGGAATTCCGAAATATTGGCTGTTAAACACTCGCCACGCCACGCCATACCCGAGCTCATCCAGCGTCTTGAGTACGATAGCGAAGTCTCGTCCTCGGTGGCTAGTAAGAAGGCCGTGAACATTTTCGAGGACAACAATTTTTGGCCGACGGACATCAACCAATGTCGCGAAGTCGTGGAAAAGACCAGACTGGGCTCCCTTGAGTCCCTCTCTAGGGCCCATTCGCGCAAGCGATAGATCTTGGCAAGGAAAGCCTGCGGTCCAGATTTCCGCCTCGGGAATTTCTTCTGGCTTGACACTTTTAACATCCTCAAAAAGCGGTATACGCGGCCAATGTTCGGCCAGTACTTCACGGCAAAACTTTTTCTTTTCGCAAAACGATACAGTTGTTATTCCTGCACGTCCCATCCCTAGGTCAAACCCGCCTATCCCAGAAAAAAAGGACGCATGCCTCAGGGGAAGCTCGAAATTCGTCAACTTGGGCGGATCAGATAGCCGCGACTCGCGCGGGACAAATGATATGTCTGGCAGAGCAATATCAAAGTTCATTTTTCTTCCGTAGATGGAGCCTTACGCAAATATGAACTCGGCCGTGCTCATACGCTGAGACGCTCACCCGCACTTCGAATACCCACAATTCAGACACGTCTGACACCCGTCCATCAGCACCAGCGCCTGCGTGTTGCACTTGGCGCACAGGGTGGCCCCGGGCGGGAAGCCGGAGGATTCGGTGTCGCTGGAAGCTGCGGCGGAGGCGTCGCGCACAGGGTGCGCTCCTACGGCGGGGTCAGAGTTTTTTTTTGCACCGGCCGCCTCGTACGCGGCGCGCTTCTCGGCGATCAGCTTGCGCGTGGCGTCGTCCATCTCCGGGGCATGGATCAGGCCGATGTTCTTCATGTGCTGCTCGATCACCGCGCCGATCTCGGCGACGATGCTGGGCATGTACACGCCGCCGGCCTTGAAGTAGCCGCCGCGCGGGTCGAACACCGCTTTCAGCTCTTCAACGATGAAGGTGACGTCGCCGCCCTTGCGGAACACGGCGGACATCAGGCGGGTGAGCGCCACGATCCACTGGAAGTGGTCCATGTTCTTCGAGTTGATGAAGATCTCGAACGGGCGGCGCTGCTCGTGCCTGGTGCCGGCGTTGAGCACGATGTCGTTGATGGTGACGTACAGCGCGTGCTCGAACAGCGGCGACTTGACCTTGAAGGTGGAGCCGACCAGGGTTTCCGGCCGCTCGACACTCTCGTGCATCTGGATCACTTCGGCCTGCCGTGGCTCCTTCGCCGCGGCGGGGGCGACCGGGGTGGCGGCAACCTTGTCTTCGGGCTTGACCACGTTGTAGCCGGTGATCTTCTGGTCGATCTTGATGGACATGGCGTTCGCTTCTTCTTGTGTGTGTAGGTGCGGTGCGGCGATGGGCTCAGCCGGCACGGTGTCGCGTGTCACGCGCCGGGCGGCGCGGCAGGAGGCCGCCAGCCCGGCGCACGGCCGGGCTGGCGGCGGTGCGGCTTACTTCTTTTTTGCGGCGGCTTTCCTGGCGGCGGGTTTCTTCGCCGACTTCACCGCCGCCTTCTTGCTGGCAGTGGACCTCTTGGCCGTCTTGGCGACGGCTTTCTTGCTTGCACCCTTTTTGGTGCTTGCACCTTTCTTGGTGCTGGCGGACTTCTTGACTGCCGCCTTTTTCGGCGCGGCCTTCTTGGCGGCCGTCTTCTTGCTGCTGACCTTCTTTGCGACCTTCTTCACGGCCTTCTTGGCCTTGGCGGCAACCTTCTTGACCGCCTTCTTCACCGCCTTCCTGGCGACGGCGGCCTTCTTGACGGCCTTCTTTACCGCTTTCTTGGCGGCAGCCTTTTTCGGCGCAGCCTTCTTTGCGGCTTTCTTGGCGGCGGCCTTTTTCGGAGCCGCTTTCTTCGCTGCCGCCTTCTTGGGCGCGGCTTTCTTCGCGGCGACCTTCTTCACCGCCGGCTTGCTCTTCGGTGCCGCTGCGGAAGCAGCCGGCATCGGTGCGGGCATCGCCGGCACCGCGACGACGGGCACTTCGGTGGTGGTGGGTACGACGGTGGCTGCAACTTCGGTATCGATGGACATGGTGTGACTCCCCTCCGGTGGACAACTTGAATGGGCCGCACGCCACGCGGCGTGCGACGTTTCAGGCCTGCTGCGAGGCTTGCCTCCGCACCGCGAGGAGGCCTCAGAACTTGCCGTAGTAGCCTTCCTTCAAGGCATCGAACAGGTTGGCGGCCGAATGCATCTCGCCGTCGTACTCCACCTGCTCGTTGCCTTTCAGTTCGACAACACTACCGTCCTCCAACTCGAAGCGGTAGAGGGTGCTTTCAAGGTCGGCCTCTTTCACCAGCACGCCCTGGAACGCGGCGGGGTTGAAGCGGAAGGTGGTGCACCCTTTCAGGCCCTGCTTGTACGCGTAGAAGTAGATGTCCTTGAAGTCTTCGTAGGGGTAGTCGGTGGGCACGTTGGCGGTCTTGGAGATGGACGAGTCGATCCATTTCTGCGAGGCGGCCTGGATGTCCACGTGCTCCTTCGGGCTGATGTCGTCGGCGGCGACGAAGTACGCCGGCAGCTGATTGGCCGGCTCGTCGGTGAACGCCTTGGCCTCGGCGTTGATCAGCGCGCGGTAGGCGAGCAGCTCGTAGCTGAGCACCTCGACCTTCTCCTTCGACTTCTTGCCCTCGCGGATCACGTTGCGCGAATAGCTGTGCGCGAAGCTGGGTTCGATGCCGTTGCTGGCGTTGTTGGCCAGACTCAGGCTGATGGTGCCGGTGGGCGCGATCGAGCTGTGGTGGGTGAAGCGCGCGCCCACTTCGGCCAGCTCGGCCACCAGGTTCGGCGCCACCGTGGCGATGCGCTGCATGTAGCGGCTGTACTTCGCGTGCAGCACGCGGCCGGGAATGCGGTCGCCCACCTTGTAGCCGTCGGCGACCATCTCCGGGCGCTTGCGCAGCATGTCGCCGGTGACGGTGAAGTCCTGCGCGAGGATCGGCGCCGGGCCTTTTTCCTTCGCCAGCTCCAGCGCCATCTCCCAGCCGGCCACCGCCAGCTCGCGCGACACTTCCTCGGTGAACGCCACCGCGTCGGGCGTGCCGTAGCGGTACTTGAGCATGGTGAGCGTGGAACCCAGGCCGAGGAAGCCCATGCCGTGGCGGCGCTTGGATTCGATCTCGTGGCGCTGCTGCGGCAGCGGCAGGCCGTTGATCTCGACCACGTTGTCGAGCATGCGGGTGAACACCTTCACCACCTCGCGGTACTCGTCCCAGTCGAAGCGCGCCTTCGGCCCGAACGGGTCGCGCACGAAGGTGGTGAGGTTGATCGAGCCGAGCAGGCACGAGCCGTACGGCGGCAGCGGCTGCTCGCCGCACGGGTTGGTGGCGCGGATGTGCTCGCACCACCAGTTGTTGTTCATCTCGTTGACCTTGTCGATCAGGATGAAACCGGGCTCGGCGTAGTCGTAGGTGGACACCATGATCATGTCCCACAGGTGCCGCGCGCGGATGTGGCTGTAGATCTTGCAGGCGACCAGGCCGTCCTCGCGGTCGACGTAGTTCTCGTGCGTGGGCCATTCGCGCCAGACCACCTTGGTGGGGTCGGCGAGGTCGATCTCGTGCTGTTCCTTCACGTGCACCGGATACACCAGCGGCCAGTCGCGGTCGTTTTCCACCGCGTCCATGAAGCCGTCGGTGATCAGCAGGCTGAGGTTGAACTGGCGCAGCCGGCCGTCCTCGCGCTTGGCGCGGATGAACTCCTTGGCGTCCGGATGGCTGATGTCGAAGGTGCCCATCTGCGCACCGCGGCGGCCGCCGGCGGAGGACACGGTGAAGCACATCTTGTCGTAGATATCCATGAACGACAGCGGGCCGCTGGTGTACGCGCCGGCGCCGGAGACGTACGCGCCGCGCGGACGCAGCGTGGAGAATTCGTAGCCGATGCCGCAGCCCGCCTTCAGCGTGAGGCCGGCCTCGTGCACCTTCTCCAGGATGTCGTCCATCGAGTCGCGGATGGTGCCCGAGACGGTGCAGTTGATCGTGCTGGTGGCCGGCTTGTGCGCCAGCGCGCCGGCATTGGAGGTGATGCGGCCGGCGGGAATCGCGCCGCGGCGCAGCGCCCACAGGAAGCGCTCGAACCAGTGCTGGCGCAGCTCGTCGCTGGCCTCCACCTCGGACAGCGCGCGCGCCACGCGCTGGTAGGTGTCGTCGATGGTGGCGTCGACCGGCTCGCCGGACTTCGCCTTGAGGCGGTACTTCTTGTCCCAGATGTCGTAGGACGCGGGTTGCAGCGGAATCTCCACGGCGGCATCACGATTCATGGCTGGATTGGTGGCTGGTGCACGCGCTGTGCTCATAGGCTTCCTGACCTCCCGGTGCGGCCTTGCGGCCTCCGTTGTTTTTATGTGGAACGACGTCGTTGCTGATGCGGCAGGGGTGACGGCCGAGCGGCCCGCGGGATGGCCTGCCGGGCCGCGTTCCGCGCTTGCGATGACAACGACTCCCCCTGGCAAGACCGCTGGGTTCGGCACCAGCGCTAGTTTGGCGGCTGGCGCCTGCACACAAGATGTTGTGGTTGCTATCGGATAGGCAAACTACCCGCGCCGCCCCCGGATGTAAAGTGCCCGACGCAGGTTTGTCGCCTGCGGAACCGTTGCGCGCGTCGCCGGTCGAAGCTGCGCTGTCCATTTGCCGAGGAGGATCTGCATGTCACTGAGCCCACCGCGCCGCTGGCTGACCGGCGCACTGTTCGCCCTGCTGCTCGGCGCGCTGCCGAGCCCGAGCCGCGCGGCACTGCCGCCGGTGGCCGACGGCCAGCCGATGCCGTCGCTGGCGCCGATGCTGGAACACGTGACGCCGGCGGTGGTGAACATCTCCAGCAAGACGCGGGTTCAGGTGCGCGATCCGTATTTCGACGATCCGATGGTGCGCCAGTTCTTCGGCCTGCCGGCCACGCCGCAGGAGCGGGTGGAGCAGAGCCTGGGCTCGGGCGTGATCGTGGACGCGGCCAGGGGCTACGTGCTGACCAACAACCACGTGGTGGGCGGCGCCGACGACATCACGGTGACGCTGCAGGACGGGCGCAGCTTCAAGGGCAAGCTGATCGGCACCGATCCGGACACCGACGTGGCGGTGGTGCAGATTCCGGCGCAGCACCTCACCGCGCTGCCGCTGGCCAATTCGGCGAAGCTGCGCGTGGGCGACTACGTGGTGGCGGTGGGCGATCCGTTCGGGCTGGGCCAGACGGTGACCTCCGGCATCGTGTCGGCGCTGGGCCGCTCGGGCCTCGGCGGCAGCGACTACCAGAACTTCATCCAGACCGACGCCTCGATCAACCCCGGCAACTCCGGCGGCGCGCTGGTCAACCTGCGCGGCCAGCTGGTCGGCATCAACTCGATGATCTTTTCGCCCTCGGGCGCCAGCGCCGGTATCGGCTTTGCCATCCCCAGCGACCTCACCAGCGAGGTGATGGGCCAGCTGATCGCGCACGGCAAGGTGGAGCGCGGCAGCCTCGGCGTGCAGACCCAGGCGATCACGCCGCGCATGGCGCAGCTGCTGGGCATGAAAAGCTCCAGCGGCGTGGTGGTGACCGCGGTCGACCGCGGCTCGGCCGCCGGCCGCGCCGGTCTGCAGCCGGGCGATATCCTGACCACGCTCAACGGCAAGCCGCTGCGCGACGGCCAGCAGCTGCGCAATGCCGAGGGCCTGCTGCCGCTGGGCAGCGCGCTGCAGCTGGGCGTGCTGCGCAACGGCCAGCTGCGGCAGGTCAACGCCACGCTGAGCGCGGAGCCGCGACCCAGCCTCGACGGCGGCCAGCTCGACCCGCGGCTGCGCGGCGTGCGCTTCAGCGAGCCGCCGCCGTCACAGCGCGGCAACGGCTTCGACGGCGTCACCATCAGCGCGGTGCAGCCGGGCAGCGCGGCGGCGCGCGCGGGCCTGCGCGTGGGCGACGCGCTGGTCGGCGTGGGCAGCCAGCGCATCACCAGCCTGCGCGTGCTGCGCGGGCTGGCCGGCGTGCAGCCGCGCCAGCTGGTGCTGCTGGTGGCCGATCAGGGCGGCACCCGCTACGTGGTGGTCAACTGAACGGGCCCGCCGGATGACCGGCGCACGCCGGCCGCACGCCCATCCGGCCTGTGCGGCGGCGCACACGCCGGGTGGCCGGGCGCTCGCAGCGGCATGAAAATGCTTGCTGTTCGGCGTTCAGGCCGATGAAATACGCGAACCGTTCACTGATTGTGTGCGCCCTCAGGCGGCACACTGCTGCCGCCTTCAACGAAATCACGCCGGGGTTCACCGCCACCATGTCTGTCCGTCTTGTCCGCCTGCTCTGCGTCGCCGTCATCGGCAGCTGCCTCGCCACTCCGGCCCTCGCCAGGAATCGTCCACACCCTCGGGCGAGCGCGCCGGCCAAGGGTTCCACCCTGATCTGGCGCGGCGACGTGGCCACCGGCGAGGGCGTGGTGGACGAGGTGGCACGCGCGTGGGAGCGCGCCGGCCACGGCCATATCGAGCTGCAGCCGTTCAATACCGCCTCGGGCATCGACGCGGTCAGCACCGGCGCGGCGGATCTGGGCGGCAGCGCGCGCCCCAGCGACGGCAGCGCCGAAAACGCCAACCTCACCTTCACCCCGGTGGCGTGGGACGGGCTGGTGATCATCGTGCAGGCCGCCAACCCGGTGCGCAGCCTGACCCTGAAGCAGGTGCACGACATCTACTACGGCAAGATCACCAACTGGAGCCAGGTTGGCGGCAACAACGCGCCGATCGACCTGTACTCGGTGGCCAGTCCCGGCGACGGCGTGGAGTACAGCCTGCGCAGCCTGCTGTTCGGTCGCGGCAACCAGCCGGTGGCCGCGCCGCGGCTGTACGTCAACACGCACAAGCTGGAGGACGGCGTGGCGCTGAACCCGAACGGCATGGGCGCGGCCACGCTGTCCGACATCCGCAATAATCCGAAGCTCAAGGCGGTGGCCATCGACGGCACCGCACCCACGTTCGCCAACGTCGCGAACGGCAGCTACGTGCTGTTCACCCCGCTCTACCTGGTAACCAACCCGAGCAGTCCGAAGGCAGCCCAGGTGCAGGCCTTCATCGACTTCCTGCACAGCGCGCCGGCCGAGGCCGCGATGCGCAGCCACGCCGTGCTGCCGTACGCGGACGGCAGCGCGCTGCTGGCGATGGACAGCGCGCGGCGCAGCCGCATCCTGGCCGATGTGGGCGCCCGTGCCCCCCAGGTCACGCCGGCGACCGCGCCGCTCTCGGCACCCGGCGCCACCTATGCGGCACGTTCGGCCATCGCCCCCACTTCGCCAAGCACGTTGGCGGCCAGGGTCGCGCTGGAACGTCGCCATGCGCAGAACCAGGCCAGTCCCAAGACCGATCTGAACGAGGTGCGCGGCAGCGTGGCCGGCGTCAGCGTGACCAGCCTGGCACAGGCCAGCGGCAGCGCCACCACGGTCAACGATGCGGCCGTCAGCGGCGCGGATTTCCGCCGCGTCAGCGCCGATGCCAGCGTCAGCGCCAGCAGCGCCGGCAAGATCTATACCGTGGCCAAGGGCGACACGCTCTCCTCGATCGCACGCAAGCACGCGATCGAGGTGACCCAGCTGCGCGAGTGGAACCACCTGCGCGACAACCAGATCCGGCTCGGCCAGCGGCTGCGCGTGGGCCGCTGAAGCGCGCAGCGCCATGCGCATCCTGGCGCTGACGCTGGACCTGGACGACACGCTGTGGCCGGTGCGGCCGGCGATCGAACGCGCCGACCTGGCGATCGACGCCTGGCTGCGCCAGCACCATCCGCAAGTCGCCCGCGCGTGGCCGATCGCAGCGATGCGCGAGCTGCGCGCGCAGGTGGCCGCCGAGCGGCTCGACCTGGCGCATGACTTCACCACCCAGCGCCGGCTCACCCTGCAGCACGTGTTCGCCAGCTGCGGCGTGGCCGACGCCCCGGTGGATGCGCTGTGGGAGATCTACTTCGCGGCGCGCAACGGCGTCGAGTTCTATCCGGACAGCCTGCCGGCGCTTGCCCGCCTCGCCGCGCGCTGGCCGCTGGCCAGCCTCACCAACGGCAACGCCGACCTGCAGCGCATCGGCATCCGGCACCATTTTGCGCATCACGTCTGCGCCCGCGACACCGGCGTGGCCAAGCCCGACGCGCAGATCTTCCTGGCCGCGGCGGCGCGGCTGGGCGTGCCCCCGGCGGCGATCCTGCATGTCGGTGACGACCCGCTGATGGACATGGTCGGCGCGCGCGACGCCGGCCTGCGCACGGCGTGGATCAACCGCGCGGGCGAGTCCTGGCCGACCGCGCTGGGGCCGCCGCCGGAGCTGGATCTGCGCGACCTCGGCGCGCTGGCCGACTGGCTGGAGCAGCGGCCCGCTGCCGCATAGGCAACCCGCGCCAAATCGCGCATCATGCGTGACCGATCGCCACCTGCGCGGCAGCATCGCGCGCCGCGCCCGCCACGAGGAATCCGCATGTCCGCCCTGCTCGAACGCCGCCCCGGCGCCCGTCCCGGCATTGCCATCGAAACCACCGACGCGGCGCACTACGCCGCCACGCGGCGACGGCTCAGCCCGGCGCAGCGGCGCTGGCTGAGCGACAGCGGTTTCGATGCCGCGGCGCGCAGCGTCGCGCTGCTCACCGACGCCAGCGGCAAGCTGGTGCGGGTGCTGGTGGGAGTGGATGCGCGCGACGGCCTCGGCGCCCTGGCGGCGCTGCCGCACGCGCTGCCCGCCGGCGTCTACCAGCTCGCCGCCGAGAGCGTGCTGGCCGATCCGCTGCAGGCGGCACTCGGCTGGGCACTGGGCGCGTACCGGTTCGACCGCTACCGCCAGCCGCGCCGCGCGCCGGCGCAGCTGGCCGTATCCGCCGCCGAGCTGCAGCAGCTTGCGCCGCTGGTGGCGGCCACCGCGCAGGTGCGCGACCTGGTCAATACGCCGACCGAGGACATGGGGCCCAAGCAGCTGGCCGAGGCGATCCGGCAGCTGGGCAAGGCGCACAAGGCGAAGGTGCGCGAGTGGGTCGGCGACGAACTGCTGCAGGCCAACTTTCCCACCATCCACGCGGTGGGTCGCGCCAGCCACCGCGCGCCGCGGCTGATCGAGCTGACCTGGGGCAAGGCCACCGACCCGAAGCTGGTGCTGGTCGGCAAGGGCGTCTGCTTCGACACCGGCGGGCTCGACCTGAAGCCGTCCGACGGCATGCGCTGGATGAAGAAGGACATGGGCGGCGCGGCCCACGCGATCGCGCTGGCCGGCCTGATCATGCAGGCGCAGCTGCCGCTGCGGCTGACCCTGCTGGTGCCGGCGGTGGAGAACGCGGTCGCCGGCAACGCGATGCGTCCGGGCGACGTGATCACCACCCGCGCCGGGCTCAGCGTGGAGGTCGACAACACCGACGCCGAGGGCCGGCTGGTGCTGTGCGACGCCATTGCCTACGGCGCCGAGCAGCAGCCCGAGCTGATCGTCGACTTCGCCACCCTCACCGGCGCGGCGCGGGTGGCGCTGGGGCCTGACCTGCCGGCGCTGTTCGCCAATCGCGACGAGCTGGCACAGGCGGTGCTGGCCGCCGGCCGCCTGGTCGACGACCCGCTGTGGCAGCTGCCGCTGTGGCGGCCGTATCGGCGCATGCTGGACTCCTACCTGGCCGACTTCGCCAACGCCGGCGCCTCGCGGCACGCCGGCGCGATCACCGCGGCGCTGTATCTGGAACGCTTCGTGCCCGACGGCATCGGCTGGCTGCACCTGGACACCTACGCCTGGAACGACACCGACCGCCCCGGCCGCCCGCGCGGCGGCGAGGCGATGGGGCTGCGCGCGCTGTTCGCGTATCTGCAGCAACGCTACCGCCGCTGAGCGGGCTCACCACCTGCCATACCGCCCCGTGGGAAGCGCCTCGGGCGGGCGCGTTGCGATAGCGGAGACGGTGGCGCGTCACCACAAAAATGTTACAGAATTGTTGTCTTCGGACGGGCCGCCGTGGGATGCTACGAACGCTGCCAAGTTCTTGCTGGCGCGTCAGGGAAAAGCGGCCGTAGTTGCGAGCGGCACTTGCGTCACCACCGCTTGGCAGGCGCACCCCTGGTGTGATGCCGGATGTACACCAGCGATGGGTGGCCACCGACGGACCGGCGGGGGTGCGGGTCAAGCATGCTGGTAACGCCCGTGATCGGCTCCGACGGGTTTTACCACGCACCCTCGCAGCGCATCAGAGAGCCATGGGAACAGCGATCACCTCGTTACATGCATGACATCACCTGAGTTCCACCCGCGACACCTGTACCAGCATCACCGTTGATCGTTATCAGGGACCTTTGGCACCCACACACGGAGCAACCTGCCGGTTTCTGCTGCATGCCGCGCAAGTTCGAAGCACGTGGATCTCATCCTGGCGCAAACAAGCATCGTGCTTTGCAGCACGCGGGACGCCGGCCAAGGCTCTTGCATAACGCGATAACGCATGAAATCCACCACCGGGGACATCACATGAAATACAACCAGAAGCATCTGTCATTGGCCGTTAAACTGGCTTTGAGCGTGGGCTTCCTTGCCACAGCCGGCCTGGTCCAGGCACAGCAGGCAGACAGCAACGACACCTCGCAGGCGCAAACCAAGCCCGAAGCCAGCAAGGCCAAGACGCTCAAGGCCGTCACCGTCACTGGCTCGCTGATCCGCCGTGTCGACGTGGAAACCGCCAGCCCGGTGGTGACGGTGGATCGCGCCGCGATTGCCAATGCCGGCAACCCGACCATGGGCAATGTGCTGCAGCAGCTGCCCGCCATTTCCGGCAACGCGACCAACACCCAGAACAACACCAATGGCGGCGGCGTCGCCAGCCCGACCCTGGAAGGCGGCGACGGCGCCGCGCGCATTTCGCTGCGCGGCCTGGGCGTCAACCGCACCCTGGTCCTGATCGACGGGCAGCGCATGGCCAACGCCGACGTCAACATGATCCCGCAGAGCATGATCGAGCGGGTCGACGTGCTGGCCGAGGGCGCCTCGACCGTATACGGCTCCGACGCCATCGGCGGCGTGGTCAACTTCATCCTGCGCAAGGATTTCAAGGGCGTCGAAGCCAGCGTCAACGGCGGTATTTCCAGCCACGGCGACGGCCAGCGCCATGGCCTCAGCCTGATCGGCGGCATGACCGGCGACAACTACAACATCGTGGGCGGCCTCGACTACAACAAGTACGACGCCGTGCTGGCCACTCAGCGCCGGTTCTCCGCCCACCCTCTGTATCTGTCCAGCGGTGCGCTCACCGCATCCGGCTCCAGCACCATCCCGACCGGCAAGATCCAGTTGCCCGCGTCGATCGGCAGCCAATACGGCTGCAGGGTCAAGAACGGCACTGTGCTCGTCACCAAGGCACAGGGCAACGGATCGAGCCAGAGCGATTACCGCTGCGACAATTACCCCGTCGATTCGTACAACTACAACGCCTACAACTACATCCAGACCGCGCAGCAACGCACTGACGGCTTTCTGCTCGGCAGCTACAACCTGACTCCCAACCTGAGCTTCTTCGCGAATGCGTTCTTCAACCACACCCAGTCGAGTGGCCAGGACGCGCCCGCACCCACCGCGGCCAACAGCGACGGCTGGTATGTGGCGGCCAGCAACCCGATCAATCCGTTCGGCGTCACGTTCGGCACCGACCCGGCCAACCCCACGGATCCGAACGGCGGCTACGGCTTCAACACCCGCCTGACCGGGGCCGGCACCCGCCTGCATACCTTTGACACCCAGAACGTGCAGATCAACACCGGCCTGCGCGGCGCATTCGGTCAGAGCAGCTGGAACTGGGATGCCTCGCTCGACTACGGGCATTCCAATCGCGTACAGCGTGATTACAACGAGCTCAACATCGCTGCCTTCCAGGCGGCGATCAACAGTGGCGTGAACATTTTCGATCAAGCCAACCAGCCAGCCATCAAGGGCTTGGTGGATACCCCGGTGTACGTGTACACGAATGCCACCAAGCAGGTGCAGTTCGACGCCAACGGCGAGCTGTGGGACCTGCCGGCCGGCGCGATGCAACTGGCTGTCGGCGCCCTGTACCGGCAGCAGTCGATGAACTACACCGTTACCCCCGACGCCGTGCTCAACCTGGCCACCGGGAAATGCCAGATACTGCAGGAGGGCTGCGGATCGCCGGGTCGCGGCAGCCAGAACGTCAAGGAGCTGTATGCCGAATCGCTGATTCCGCTGCTGGCGGACCAGCCCTGGGCACACTCGTTGAACGTGGACGTCGGCGTGCGCACCTCCCACTACAACACCAGCGGCTCGACCACGAACGGCAAGATCGCCCTCGAGTGGCGGCCGATCGCCGACCTGCTGGTCCGCGGCACGGTCTCGCAGGTGTTCCGCGCACCCAACCTGGACGAGCTCTACGACGGTGTCACGCTGATTCAGCCGAGCCTGAACGATCCTTGCGTCGGCCTCACGGCTACCCAGCTCGCGCAGCATGCCGCTGCCTGCCAGTCCGTTCCCCCGGGCTGGGTGAACACCAATCAACAGGTGAACACCTATTATTCGGGAGCCAGCACGGTCGGTCAGTCACTCAAGCCGGAAAAAGGCAAGTCGATCGATTTCGGTCTGGTCTACGACCCCGGCTGGATATCCGGCCTGTCCACCAGCGTCGATTTCTGGCACATCTACCTCACCAATCTGCTGACGCCGATTGCCGCCCAGACGATCGTCAACAGCTGCTTTGCCAACAACAGCAGTCCGTATTGCCCGCTGATCAGCCGCTACGGCACCAACACCCAGCTGGCGGGCCAAGTCAATGTGATCGACACGCCGGTGGTCAACCTGGGCAACCTGAGCACCAGCGGCATCGACTTCACGCTGGACTACAAGATCCCGCACTTCAATCTGGGCAGTGTGGATCCGGGCAATTTCAAGGCCGGTTTCGCCAGCACCTATCTGTCCACCTACAGCAACGACGCCACGCCCGGCCAGCCGGGTGCGCACACGGTCAACTACGCCGGAACCTACACCCAGCAGTTCGGCAACATGACCCGCTGGCGCGGCACGGTCACGCTCAACTGGACGCGGGGGAACTGGAGCGCCCAGTGGCAGACGCGCTACATCAACTCCCTGACCAACCTCAATGCGGACGCCGCCATCGCGGGTGTCAACCTTCCGATGGCCTCGGTGACGTATCACTCGCTCAAGATCGGCTACGCGGTACCCTCGATCCACACCACATTCGATGTCGGCGTGGACAACCTCAGCGACAAGACGCCGCCGCTGATCTACCAGAACGGACTGAACTACAACGTGGACACCTCCACCTATGACACGATTGGCCGCTACTACTGGGCCCGTGCCACGGTGAAGTTCTGATCGGCTGAGCCGACCAGATCGTTCCACGGCAACACGCAGGGGCCGCGAGATGTTCTCGCGGCCCCTCTTGCATAATGAGGACCAGCAAACGACCGATCGGAAAGGCATGCCCGCATCCCCCAACCATCTCGTCGAGGCAATGAGCAGTGCCTACGACGCTGGCGACATGGAGCGCGTCATCGCTCTGGGTGAAGGTGCCGCTGCCATGGACGAAGCGGCGTTGCTGTGGCTCGGACTGGCCCAGTACGCCTGCGCGCGCTACCGACCGGCGGCAATCGCGTTCGCGTCACTGACGCGCCTGCAACCGCAGGTGTCCGCCTACTGGAACAACCTGGGGCTCGCCTGCCGCCAGGATGGCGACATGGAGGGTTCCGAGCAGGCATTTCTGCAGGCGCTCTCGCTGGCGCCGGACGATGCCGAGGTGCACTACAACCTCGGCCTGCTGCACCTGCAGCAGCGGCGTTGGGTGCTGGCCAAAGAGGCACTGATGCGCGCGGCGAAGCTGTCGCCACAGTTCATCGAGGCCCGGCTGCAGGCCGCCCACGCCTGTCACGTCGGTGGCGACAACGAAGGTCAGCAGGCCATGCTGGCCGGCGCCGCGGACTGGCCGGCGCAATCAGGCGAACAGGCCCTGACCCTTGCCGCGATGCTGTCCGCGCAGGGCGAACTGGACATCGCGCTGGACACGCTCGACCGGGCACAACTACCCGATGGTCCGGCCGCCGGGAGCATGCGGCTGCGCCTCGTCGCCCAGCGTTCGCTGCTGTACGAACGCGGCAACCAGCTTGATCGCGCGCGCCAGGCGCTGCAACAGGTGCCGCTGGAGGTCCTCGACCAGCTGCCGGCGGATGACGAAGCCCGCGCCGAAGGCTGGAGCGCCCATGCTGCAGTGGCCATGCGCGACGCTGACTACGCTGCCGCGGCGGCGCTGTATCGCCGGATGCTCAGTTTGACCCTCGACGACCCGCACCGCGCCAGTGCCGCCTTTGGCCTGGCCGCCGCCAGCAGCCGGATGAATCGGCATCACGAGGTATGGCCGGCGTTGCAGATCGCCCACGCTGCGCAGCTGAATATCGCGCAGGCCATCGTGCCGGAGCTGATGCAACCGGACAGCGTGCCGCTGCAGATGGCTGATCGGCTGGTTGAGCGCACGGCTTACCAGCGCTGGAAGCCGCTGCCCTCACCGCCGGCCGGGCGCCAACCGGTTTTCGTGGTGGGCTTTCCACGCTCCGGCACGACCCTGCTGGAGCAGATGCTGGACGCACATCCGGATTTTCGCTCGATGGACGAGCGCGCCTTCATCCATGACCTGATCGAGGCGATGGAGATGACCGGCCAGCGCTATCCGGACGACCTGGCCAACCTTACTGCGGACGAAGCCGATCAACTGCGCGCGGTCTACTTTCGCCGGGTCGCCCAGGTCGTGCCCGATCTGGGGACGCGTCGGCTGGTGGACAAGAATCCGCTCAACATGCTGTGTCTGCCGATGATCATGCGTTTGTTTCCGCAGGCACGCATCATCCTGTGCCTGCGCCACCCCTGCGATGTACTGCTGAGCTGCTACATGCAGTCGTTCCGCTCGCCCGCCTTCATGGTGCTGTGCTCGTCGCTGCAGCGGCTGGCCAACGGCTACGCGCACGCCTTCGACCACTGGCAAAAGCATGTCGAGGTGTTCGCTCCACAGGTGCTGGAATGGCGTTACGAATCGGTGGTCGACAGCTTCGACGCGAACCTGGCCACGCTCGGCAAGTTCCTCGGTCTCGAAGACCCCTCAGCCATGGCCCGATTTGCGCAGCATGCGCGCGACAAGCGCTTCATCAGCACGCCGAGCTACGCCCAGGTGACCCAGGGCATCAGCAGCAAGGCGGTCAATCGCTGGCATGCTTACCGTGAAAAGTTCGAACCCGTGCTGCCGACCCTGCACCCGGTGATGCAGCGACTGGGCTACCTGCCATTCCGAACTGATCCGCGTTACTGCAGCTCCCCCATGTTCGATCCGTGATCGAAAAAAAAGGCAGCGCGTCCGCGCTGCCTTTTCTAGCCTGATGTGCCGAAGCTCAGTGGGCCCGGGGCGCCACCGCGGCGGCAGGCTTGGTTGCGACTACCGGCCTGGCAAGTGATGCCATGAAGTCGCTGCTGTACTTGCCGCCGTACGGCAACACCTGGGCCGCCAGCGTGGGGTTGGACTGGATCAGGCCGTCTGCGTCGAACAGGATGTGCGCGGTCTCGTCCAGATACACGTCCTTGGCCTTCTTCGCATCCTTCTCCTGCTTCAGCTCGCTCTTCAGGCTGC
>JAJXTX010000224.1 GCA_021783385.1 Pseudomonadota bacterium | reverse complement strand
TCGTTTTCGCTGGGCGCGTCGGGGATGCGGTTGAACGGGATGCGCATGGGCGCGGCATCGTGCTCCAGCGCCAGCTGCATGCTGCCGAAGTAGACCTTGTTGTAGCCGAACTTCGCATTGATGCGATCGACGAGCGCATCGATACGGCCGGCGTCTGCGTCGGCTGCGAACAGCGAGCCGCTGCTCTGCGTGCGCGGCAGCAGGCGCAGCAGGGTCACGCTGACCGACAGCGGCGTGGCGTGGCGGGGGCCAGGAAGCTGTCGCGGCGGATGGTCGCTCTCCAGCATCGCATTGAGCAGGCGCAGCAGCGTGCGGCTGTCGTCGGTGTGGTCGAACGCCAGGTCGCGCTCCCAGCGCAGGTCGTGGCCCACGTAGCGGATGCGCACGGCCAGCGCGCCGCTCAGCATCGCCTCGCGGCGCAGGCGCATGGCCGCCTTCACCAGCAGTTTCTTCAGCACCGCCCGGGCACCGGCGGGCGTGCGCAGCTCCGGCCCCAGCACGTGCGAATGGCCGAGCGAGCCGCGCGTGCTGGCCGCGGCCGGCAGCCACGCGCCGCGCAGCAGGCCCCACATGCGCTCGCCCTCGATGCCGCCCCACGCATGCCGCAGCAGATGCTTCGGTGCGGCGGTGAGCTGCGGCACCGTGGTGATGCCGGCCGCATGCAGTCGCATCTCCATCGAGGCGCCGATACCGCACAGGTCGCGCAGCGCCAGCCCGTGCAGCGCCTGCGGCAGCTCGGCCTGTTCGATCACGGTGAGGCCGTCGGGCTTGCGCATGTCCGACGCGGTCTTGGCCAGAAAGTCGTTCGGGGCGATGCCGATCGAGCAGCGAATCGCGCCGCCGGGTGCGGCCAGCGCCACCTCGCGCTTCACCTGTGCGGCGATCTCCTCGGCCACCGCGCGCTGGCGCTGGCGGCCGACCAGCTCGCAGGCCACCTCGTCGATCGAACCGACCCGCGCGATCGGGATGGCGCGGTCGATCGCCGCGATCAGCCGGTGGTGCCAGCACACGTAGCGCTCCGGTCGCGCCACGCGGATCTGCAGGCCCGGACACATCCGCCGCGCCTCGCGCACCTGCGTGCCAGTGCCCACGCCGAACGCCTTGGCCTCGTAGCTGGCGGCGATCAGGCTGGTGGTTTCGGCGGCCACCGGCACCACACCCACCGGTTGGCCGCGCAGGCTCGCGTCCTCGTGCTGCTCCACCGAGGCGAAGTAGCTGTTGAAGTCGACGAACAGGCTGCGCAGGCTCATGACGGCGGTGATACGGGAGGTGCCGGGTGGTATAGCTTGCGCCCGTCTCGCGCGTGGAGACAGCGGCGCGGTCAGGGCTCACGCGAATCAGGCACTGGCGTGCCCGATCCACGACCGGCCATCCGTGGCCGGCCTGAGAGGTTGAGACATTCTCGATCTCTCAAGCCAGGCTGGTGGCGATGCCGAACATGATCGCCATGATCGCGGCTACCGCCATGCAGGCGCTGGCGGGACGGATGCGGCGGGCGTCCGCGCGCGGGATCAGCCGCCACAGCAGCGCGCTGCCGATCAGCATGTCCAGCACCAGCGTCAGGCGCAGCAGGCCGGAGTTGAGCAGCGGCGCATAGGGCGGCTGCAGGCGGCCTTCGTAGGCAGCCACGCCCACGATCAGCAGCAGGCCGATCAGGTTCCATATCAGGCAGGCGAGGTAGACGCGGTTGAATACCACGTTGTCGCGCTCGGCCCAGCGCAGCACGGCCCACGCGATCAGGGCGAACAACAGCGCGAAGATCGAGCTGTACAGCACCCACCACAGCAGGCTGCTGAGCACGGTGAGCAGGGTAATCATGTGACGTTCCGATAGCCCATCCGGCGCAGCAGCTTGGCCATCAGCCAGGCCGGGCCGATCAGCAGGTATGACAGGTCGGTGAGGAAACTGGGACGGCGTCCCTCGAACCGGTGGCCGATGAACTGGCCGATCCAGGCCAGCGCAAACACGCCGAGCGCCAGCCAGCGCAGCGACGCGCCGCCGAGCCCCTGGAACAGCAGGTTGGTGAGCACGCCCAGCACGGCGAAGGCCAGCAGCAGGGCCGCGGCCAGCCGGTGCGAGTGTTTCCAGTACCAGTAGAACGCCAGCACCATCGCCAGCACCGCCCACGCGCCGGGGCGCAGGAATTCGGCCGGCACCGGGAGCGTCCACAGCAGCGCGATCACGCTCCATACGATCGGCGGCACGCAGATCCAGTGCAGGGTCTGGTTGGTGGGGTTCTGGTGATCGGCGCTGTAGCCGTCGAGCCAATCCTGCATGCTGCGCATGGCGTTACTCCGGGTGCATCAATCGAGGCGGATGCCAGCCAGCCGCTGCAGCGCCTCGGCGTACTTGGCGGCGGTGGCGGCGATCACCGCATCCGGAATCACCGGGCCCGGTGCGGTCTTGTTCCAGTCCAGCGTCTCCAGATAATCGCGCACGAACTGCTTGTCGTAGCTGGGTGGGCTGATGCCGACGCGGTACTGCTCGGCCGGCCAGAAGCGCGAGGAATCCGGCGTCAGCATCTCGTCCATCACGTACAGCTTGCCATTGGCGTCGGTGCCGAACTCGAACTTGGTGTCGGCGATGATGATGCCGCGCTCGGCCGCATACGCCGCTGCCCACCGGTAGATCGCCAGCGTGGCATCGCGCACCTGGTCGGCCAGATTCTGGCCGACCGCCGCAACCACGGCGGCGTAGCTGACGTTCTCGTCGTGGTCGCCCACCGCGGCCTTGGTCGACGGCGTGAAGATCGGTTCGGGCAGCTGCTGCGCCTGCTGCAGGCCGGCGGGCAGGGTGATGCCGCACAGTGCGCCGCTGGCCTGGTAGTCCTTCCAGCCCGAGCCGATCAGGTAGCCGCGGGCAATCGCCTCCACCGGCACCGGCTTCAATCGCCGCGTCACCACCGCGCGCTTCGCGTACAGCGCCAGGTCGGTGCCGGGCGGCAGCACCTCGGCCAGCGGCACGTCGAGCAGGTGGTTCGGCAGCAGGTGCGCGGTCTGCGCAAACCAGAAGTTGGAGATCTGGGTAAGCATCTCGCCCTTGCCGGGAATCGGGTTGGGCAGCACCACGTCGAATGCCGACAGCCGGTCGGTCGCCACCATCAGCAGTCGCTCGTCCGACAGCGCGTAGACGTCGCGCACCTTGCCGCGATGGATCAGTTCGAGGCCGGGCAGGTTCGATTGCAGCAGGGTGGTGGGCACGACGCGGATTCCGCAGGCTGGGTTAGCAGTCCATTCTAGCCGCTGCGACCGCGGCGCCGGAAAGTCGCATCCGCCGGGCGGCCCGCGGGGCACTGCTAGAATGAGCCGCCTTCGACCCCATGTGTTGCCGATGCGAATCCTGATAATCGCGGCCTGCTGCATGGCGGCCACCTTTTCCGCCCGCGTCCAGAGCCAGCCGGCCGTGCCGCCGCCGAGCCGGCTGGGTCTGTGCGCGGCCTGCCACGGCCCCACCGGCGAGGCCAGCGTGCCCGGCGTGCCAAACCTCGCCGGCCAGCGGCTGGATTACCTGCGCGATGCGCTCAGCCAGTACCGCGATGGCCGCCGCAGCGTGCCGGTGATGCGCGCGGCGATCGGTCCGCTCAGCGCGGCCGAGCTGGATGCGCTGGCCCGCTGGTACAGCGTGCAGACCCCGCAGCCGCAGGCGCACCCATGAGCTTTTCGTACACGCTGTGGTTCGCGTTTTTCGGCCTGATCATCGGCCACGCGCCCGGTGCCATCACTGGCGCCATCATCGGCTTCATCTTCGACAACCTGCGGTATACCCAGCGCAAGAACGCCACGCCCGAGGCGGGCGGCTTCGTCGGGCCGCTGTTCACCCTGCTCGGTGCGGTGGCGAAATCCGACGGCCGCGTATCCGAGGCGGAGATCGCGATTGCCGAGCGGATGATGTCGCGGATGAACCTCAACGTCGACCAGCGCAAGCAGGCGGCGGCCAGCTTCAACGTCGGCAAGCAGCCGGAGTTCGACGTCACCGGCACCATCAACGAGCTGCGCGGCTGGGTCGGCATGCGCCGCGACCACGCGTTTCCGGTGCTGGACGTGGTGATCGAGACGGTGCTGGCCGAAGGCAACCCGGCGCCCGAGAAGATGGCGATCCTGCGCCAGCTGGCGTTCGCGCTGCGGGTCAGCGACATGGAGCTGATGGCGCTGATGGCGATGAAGGGCTACGCCTGGAATGCCGGCGGCCAGCGTGGCTACGGCCGCGGCCCGTCGTACGGAAACGCCGGCGGCTACGTGCCGCCGCAGCGCAATACGCAGGGGCCCGACCCCTATGCCGTGCTCGGCATCGACCGCAGCGTCGACGACCGCGCGGTGAAGCGCGCCTACCGCAAGCTGATTTCCGAGCATCATCCCGATCGCCTTGGCGACCTGCCCGAAGACATGCGCAAGCGTGCCGAGTCGCGTGCCAGCGAGATCAATGCCGCCTACGACCGCATCAAGGAACAGCGCGGGTTCAA
>JAJXTX010000223.1 GCA_021783385.1 Pseudomonadota bacterium | reverse complement strand
CGCTCGGCGCGCAGGTCGAACGCGGTGCCCAGCGTGATGCTGGCGTCGCTGCCCTTGGGCGTGTCGTCGATGCGGCCTTCGCCGATGAACTGCGGCGTGCCGTTGCGGTCGTCGCCGAGCACGCGCAGGTAGCCGGCCGGCAGGCTGTCGAAGGCGCGCAGCTGCAGCGTGCTGACGATGGCGCCGCCGCCATCCGGGCTGAACTCGGGGCTGAGCATCGGCTGCGGCGGTAGCCAGCGGTTGCCGTTTTCAAACAGCGCGGTGCGCACGCAGTCCATGCTGCGGTCGGCGTACAGCGGCACCTCGCTCACGCTGCCATCGGGCAGGCTGACCGCGGCGGGCAGCGTGTAGCTGCGGTAATCGGCCAGCGTGGACTGTTGCGGCAGTGCCTCGCCGCTGCCGCTGAGCGCGGCGGCTTTCATCATCAGCGGGCGCGGCGCGGAGGCCTTGGCGAAATTCGGTGCGCCGGCGATCAGCGTGAGCCGGACGTCATGCCAGTCGCGTCCGCTGCGGTTGGCGATGCTGGCGTGCGACTGGAACTGCATGCGGCAGGCAGCGCCCGGCAGCAGCGTGGCCACGTAGGCGGCGCGCCAGCCCAGACCGGCGGTGGGATAGCTGAGCACAGCCTGCGCCGGACCGGCGCGCGTCGCATCCACGCGCAGGCGCAGGCTGGAACCGGTCGGGAAATCACCGCCGCTGGTGCGCACGGCGGCGTAGTGGGTGACCAGGGTGGTCTGGCCGGTGCTGCCGCGCACCAGCAGGCCGTCGCCGGCACGCAGCAGCGTCCCGTTGGCCAGCAACTGGCCGCCGCTGCCGAGGACGTCGACGCTGCGGCCGGTCAGTCCGCTCAGCGCCCTGTCGGTGCCCTGGCCGAGCAGGAACTGCTGCGAGATCACGCGGGCTGCGTCGCCGGGAAAGTCCAGCGCCAGCGCCTCCGGATCGAGGAAGCGCGGCAGCTCGCCGAGCACCGTATCGTGCGTGCCGACGGCAAGATCCAGCGCGCGCTGTTCGTGCACCACCGCGTAACCGCCGTCTACCGGGCCGTCGCCGCTGCTGGCGTACAGCGCGGCATCGTCGCTGCGATACAGCGTGAGCTGCACGGTGTCGGCGGCATGTACCGATGCGACGCCGGTCAGCGCCGTGGCGCAGGCCAGCGCGAGGGTGGACAGGCTGCGGATGGGCGTCGTCATCGGGCGGCTCCTTCGAAACGGGCGACGCCCATCATAGCCACGCTGCCGCGGTGCCGTACGTGAACGACACGCGACGGCGGTCAGCGATCGGCCGCGCTGCGCACCGCTGCCGGCAGCGCCACCGCTCGGCCAGTGAGCGGGTTCATCCACACCAGTACCACGCGGCCGTCGCTGTAAAGACGGGCCGGATCGGCGGCGTCGACAATGCGATGTGCCAGCGTGAGCGAGCTGTTGCCCAGCCGCTCGCAGCGCAGCTCGACCTGCAGCGTGGCGGGCCATGCGATCGGCAGCCGGTAGTTGAGCTCGCTGGCGGCCAGCACCGGCATGGCCGCGTCGTCGAACCACGGCCCCCGGATCTGCCCCAGCCACTGCAGCCGCGCCTCTTCCAGATAGGTGAGATAGCTCGAATTGTTGACGTGGTTGAATGCGTCCAGATCACGCCAGCGCACCGCCAGCTCGGCGACGAACAGCGGCGCATCGTCAGTGGGCTGGCTCATGAACGCTGCTTCCTTGGCATCGGTTTGAACTTGTCCTGAGACGCAATATGTTTGGCCGCCGCCTTGACCCGCTTGCTCGCACCTGAAGCGCGCGCTGCCTTGCCCGCCTTGGCGGCCTTCAGCTGCGGCGCCAGGAAATGGCCGGTATGCGAGCCTGGCGTGGCGGCCACGGTTTCCGGCGTGCCGGCGACCAGGATGCGGCCGCCACCG
Organism: Pseudomonadota bacterium; assembly: GCA_021783385.1. Classification (GTDB taxonomy): domain Bacteria; phylum Pseudomonadota; class Gammaproteobacteria; order Xanthomonadales; family Rhodanobacteraceae; genus Rhodanobacter. Next base: position 2,575 of record JAJXTX010000223.1, on the reverse strand, counting down.
GCGCCGCCCTCCGGGCCGAGATCGATCACCCAGTCGGCGGTCTTGATCACGTCCAGGTTGTGCTCGATCACCACTACCGTGTTGCCCTGGTCGACCAGCTGGTGCAGCACGTCGAGCAGCTGCTCGATGTCGTGGAAATGCAGGCCGGTGGTAGGCTCGTCGAGGATGTACAGCGTGCGCCCGGTGTCGCGCTTGGACAGTTCCTTGGACAGCTTCACGCGCTGTGCCTCGCCGCCGGACAACGTGGTCGCGCTCTGGCCGAGCTTGATGTAGTCCAGCCCGACCGCGCGCAGCGTGTCGAGTTTGCGCGCGATGGTCGGCACGTTCTCGAACAGCTTCAGCGCGTCCTCCACCGTCATGTCGAGCACGTCGGCAATCGTGTGGCCCTTGTAGAGGATCTCCAGCGTCTCGCGGTTGTAGCGCTTGCCGTGGCAGACGTCGCAGGGCACGTAGACGTCGGGCAGGAAGTGCATCTCCACCTTGATCATGCCGTCGCCCTCGCACGCCTCGCAGCGGCCGCCGCGCACGTTGAAGCTGAAGCGGCCGGCCGTGTAGCCGCGCGAGCGCGCTTCCGGCACCTGCGCGAACATCTCGCGCAGCGGCGTGAACAGGCCGGTATAGGTGGCCGGGTTGGAGCGCGGCGTGCGGCCGATCGGCGACTGGTCGATGTCGACGACCTTGTCGAACAGATCCATGCCGCTGACCGACGCGTGTGGCGCCGCCTGGGCCCCGGCTCCGTTCAACTCCATCGCGGCGAGCCGGAACAGGGTGTCGTTGATCAGGGTGGATTTGCCCGAGCCGGAGACGCCGGTCACGCAGGTGAACAACCCGGCCGGGATCGCCAGATCGACGTGCTTGAGGTTGTTGCCGCTGGCGCCGTGGAGGTGCAGCCACGCGTCCGTGCCCGCCGGCTGACGGCGCTGCTCGGGCACCTCGATCGCACGCTTGCCGGAGAGGAACTGGCCGGTGACCGAGCGCGGCGCGGCGAGGATGTCCTTCACCGTGCCCTGGGCCACGATCTCGCCGCCGTGCACGCCGGCGCCGGGGCCGATGTCGAGGACGTGGTCGGCCATGCGGATGGCGTCCTCGTCGTGCTCGACCACGATCACCGTGTTGCCCAGATCGCGCAGGCGCGTGAGCGTGCCCAGCAGGCGCTCGTTGTCGCGCTGGTGCAGGCCGATCGACGGCTCGTCCAGCACGTACATCACGCCGACCAGTCCGGCGCCGATCTGCGAGGCGAGGCGAATGCGCTGCGCCTCGCCGCCGGAAAGCGAGTCGGCCTGCCGGTCCAGCGTCAGGTAATTCAGGCCCACATCGTTGAGGAAGGTGAGCCGTTCGCGGATTTCCTTGACGATCTTCACCGCGATCTCGCCGCGCCAGCCAGTCAGTTTCAGCTCCGTGAAGAATGCCAGTGCGTCGTCGATCGAGCGGTGGGTGAGCGACGGCAGCGCGTGATCGGCCACGAACACGTTGCGCGCCGAGCGGTTCAGTCGCTGGCCCTCGCAGGCCGGGCAGGGCTGGTCGCTGATGTACTTCGCCAGCTCCTCGCGCACGGCGGCGGATTCGGTTTCCTTGTAGCGCCGCTCCAGGTTCGGCACGATGCCCTCGAACGGGTGTTCGCGGGTCACCTTGCCGCCGCGTTCGGTGAGGTAGCGGAAGGCGATCTTGTCCTTGCCGCTGCCGAACAGGATGGCCTTCTGGACATCTGCCGGCAGCCTCTGCCACGGCGCGTCGACGTCGAAGCCGTAGTGTGCGGCCAGCGACAGGATCAGCTGGAAGTAATGTGCATTGCGCCGATCCCAGCCGCGCACGGCGCCGTTGGACAGCGGCAGCTCCGGATGGCCGACCACGCGCGCCGGATCGAACACCTGGGTCACGCCCAGCCCGTCGCACGACGGGCACGCGCCCACCGGCGAATTGAACGAGAACAGGCGCGGCTCCAGCTCCGGCAGCGAGTAGTCGCACACCGGGCAGGAGTAGCGCGAGGACAGCATCTGCTCGGGTGACGTGCCTGCGGTGGTCGGTGATCCATCCATGTCGGCCAGGATCACCAGCCCGTCGCCCAGCCGCAGCGCGGTCTCGAACGATTCGGCCAGGCGCTGCTTGATGTCCTCGCGCGGACGGAAGCGGTCGATTACCACCTCGATCGTGTGCTTCTGGCGCAGCGTCAGCGGCGGCACCGCGTCCAGATCGAACACGGTGCCGTCCACACGCACGCGCACGAAGCCCTGCGCACGCAGTTGCTCGAACACCTGCACGTGCTCGCCCTTGCGCTCGCGGATTACCGGCGCCAGCAGCATCAGGCGCCGGTCCGGATCCATCGCCAAGGTGGCGTCGACCATCTGGCTGACCGTCTGCGCCTCCAGCGGAATGCCGTGGTCGGGGCAGCGCGGCGTGCCGACGCGGGCATACAGCAGGCGCAGGTAGTCGTAGACCTCGGTGATCGTGCCGACGGTGGAGCGCGGGTTGTGCGAGGTGGATTTCTGCTCGATCGAGATCGCTGGCGACAGGCCCTCGATATGATCGACATCGGGCTTTTCCATGATCGACAGGAACTGCCGCGCGTACGCCGACA
>JAJXTX010000222.1 GCA_021783385.1 Pseudomonadota bacterium | reverse complement strand
GCGTGCATCGAGCGCCGAGCCGCTGCATGCCGACGACTTCGTCATCACCGAAGCGCAACTGCGCCACGGGCTGGAGCAGCAGCAGCTGCAGCTGGCCTATCAGCCCAAGATCGACTGCAGCAGTGGCGCGCTGGCGGGATTCGAGGCGCTGGTGCGCTGGGCGCCGACGCCGACGCTGCTGATCCAGCCCGACCAGTTCGTGCCGCTGGCCGAAGCCAGCGGCCTGATCAAGCTGCTCACCGAGCAGGTGTGCGATGAGGCGCTGCGCTGGTTCGCGCAGAGCTTCGCCGCCTCCACCGCGCTGACGCTGTCGATCAATGTCTCGGCGAAGAATCTGGCCGACATGCATCTTGCCGATTGGATTTCGGATCTTTGCCGCCAGCATGGCGTGAATCCGGCACGGGTGATCCTGGAGCTCACCGAGAGCAGTGCGATGGACGATCCGGTCAAGTCGCTGGCCTTGCTGACACGGCTGCGGATGCAGGGCTTCCAGCTGTCCATCGACGATTTCGGCACCGGTTTTTCCTCGCTGGTGCAGCTGGTGCGACTGCCGTTTTCCGAGTTGAAGGTGGACAAGTCGTTCGTGATGACGGCGCTGGAGTCACACGAGGCGCGCACCGTGATCAAGTCGATCGTCGACCTCGGCAAGAGCCTGGGTCTGCGGGTGACCGCGGAGGGCGTGGAGGAGGCAGCCACGCTGGACTACATCACCAGCGTGGGCTGCGATTTCGCGCAGGGTTATTTCATCTCGGAGCCGCTATCGGGGCGCGATGCGCTGGCCTGGACCAGCCGCACGAAGGACTGATCGCCGCATCGGGCGGCGTCGCACACATCAATCGTGCTGGTTCTGCAGCCGCCGGTAGATGGTGCTGCGGCTGACCCCGAGCCTGCGCGCGGCCGCTGCCACATTGCCGTGGCAGCCGGCAATCGCCTCGTCGATTGCCTGCAGTTCGATCGCGTCGAGGCTGCCGCTCAGTTCGGCGGCCGGCAGTGCGGCCATCTTGCGATCCTGCAGCTCGGCCGGCAGGTCGGCGTCGGTGAGCGTGGCACCGATGTCGCCCAGCGCCATCAAGCTGCGCAGCAGGCCCACCAGCTGGCGCAGGTTGCCGGGCCAGCGCCGGCAGGCCAGCGTGTCGATCAGACGCGGATGCAGCCGCATCGGGATCTGCTCGGCGCCCAGTGCGCACCACAGCTGGTTGATCAGCGAGGCGAGGTCGACGTGTTCATGCAGCGCCGGCAGGCGCAAGGTGGACTGCGCGATGCGGTAGTACAGGTCGGCGCGGAATTCGTTGCGCTCGACGGCGGCGGCCAGATCGCGATGGGTGGCCGCGATCACGGTGACGTCGATGGCGTGGGCACGGGTGCCGCCGAGCGGGGTGACCTCACGCTCTTGCAGCACGCGCAGCAGGCGGCTCTGCATCGCCAGCGGCATGTCGCCCAGTTCGTCCAGGAACAGCGTACCGCCGTCGGCTTCGCGCAGCAGGCCGGGCGCGCCGTCGCGGCGCGCGCCGGTGAAGGCGCCGGGCATATAGCCGAACAGTTCCGCCTCGATCAGGCTCTCGGGCAGGGCGGCGCAGTTCACCGCGATGAACGGCGCTCCGGCGCGCGCGCTGCGCCGGTGCAGCTCCCGCGCCACCACCTCCTTGCCGGTGCCGGTTTCGCCCTGCAGCAGCAGCGGGATATCGGCATTCAGCAGGCGCACGCTGCGGTCGATCGCGGTATCCAACTCGCGCGAGAACACCGCCGCCGGCGAGCGCACCGGCTTGATCCGCGTGCTGCGCGATACGCGTGAACTGACGCCGGCCTGGCGCGGGGCATCGCGCCGGGCGTGCACCATGTCGCCGCTCTGGCAGCGCATGCCGGCGACACTGCCCGGACGCGGCAGCGCCGAGGCGAACAGTTCGTCGTAGCGGCGCTTGCCCAGCTCGCTCCAGTCCATGCCCAGCAGCCGCAGTGCGTGCCGGTTGGCCGCCACCAGCCGGTGCGCCTCGAACACCAGCATCCCTTCGCGCGCGGTGCCCAGCAGCGCCGGGTCGGGCTGGATGCGCACGATGTCGGCGCCGTCGAAGTCGCTTTCGAACAGCCGGTGTTCGATCTGCTCGACCGCCAGCTGCACCATGCCCAGCGCGTGCAGGTGATGCACCGACGCCTCGCCGGAGAGATCCAGTACGCCGACCACCTGCCCGAGCGCGTCGAAGATCGGCGAGGCCGAGCAGCTCAGTACGCGATGCGGTGCGTAGTAGTGTTCACCGCCGCGCACTTCCACCGCGCAGCGCTCGATCAGCGCGGTGCCGATCGCGTTGGTGCCGGTGGCGGCCTCACTCCACGGCGCGCCCGGACGCAGCGATACGCGCGCGGCCTTGTCGAGGAAATCGGCATTGCCCAGCGCATCGAGGATGAAGCCGTCCGGTGCGGTCAGGATCACGATGCTGCCGGCGTGATTCGCGCTGGCATACAGCGCCTCCAGCTCTGGCCGACACACGCGGCGCAGCACTTCGTGCTGCTGCTGCCGCTCGCTCAGCTGGTGCCGTTCGACCAGCGCCACGCTGGGTGGCACCTCGGCCACCAGGCCCTGCTGGCGACAGCGCCGCCACGACGCGAGGATGGTATCGGAGACCAGGCCGCGCGGCTCCGCGCCGCTGTCGAAGAAGCTTCGACGTGCGCTGTTGATCGATTCGGTGAAGGGCGGATGGCGCATGGGATGCCTCGAGTGTCGCAATCTGCGACACCTTTCAAAGGGGTGTCTGGATACAAAACACATGACGCGGCAAAGCGCAATCCTCACGCCACCGGCACACGTGCTGCATTGCGGCAGTCAAAAATCTTTCCTGTGTGCCTGCGGCATTTGGTCGCTTGGCACGATGCAGCAATGCAGCGCAGTGCGGGATGCTGGCACGGCTTCTGCTCTTGCACTCTCACCTGTCCAACACGCGGAGCACACCCATGACCAAGCTGGAACAGCAACACCTCGCCGTGCAGGTTCCCTTCAAGCAGCGCTATGGCAATTTCATTGGCGGCAAGTGGGTGGAACCGGTCAACGGCAAATACTTCGACAACGTCACGCCGATCACCGGCCACCCGTTCTGCGAGATCCCGCGCTCCGACAAGGACGACGTGGAGCTGGCGCTGGATGCCGCGCACGCGGCCAAGGACGCCTGGGGCAAGACCTCGGTCACCGAGCGTGCGCTGATCCTCAACCGGATCGCCGACCGCATGGAACAGAACCTCGCCGTGTTGGCACACGCCGAGACCTGGGACAACGGCAAGCCGATCCGCGAGACGACCAACGCCGACGTGCCGCTGGCGATCGACCACTTCCGCTATTTCGCCGGCTGCATCCGCGCGCAGGAAGGCTCGATCGGCGAGATCGACCACGACACCGTGGCCTACCAGTTCCACGAGCCGCTGGGCGTGGTGGGGCAGATCATTCCGTGGAACTTCCCGCTGCTGATGGCGTGCTGGAAGCTGGCCCCGGCGCTGGCCGCCGGCAACTGCGTGGTGCTGAAGCCGGCTGAGCAGACGCCGGTGAGCATCCTGGTGTGGGCCGAGCTGGTCGCCGACCTGCTGCCGCCGGGCGTGCTCAACATCGTCAACGGCTTCGGGCTGGAGGCGGGCAAGCCGCTGGCGTCGAGCAGTCGCATTGCCAAGATCGCCTTCACCGGCGAAACCACCACCGGCCGCCTGATCAGCCAGTACGCCAGCCAGAACCTGATTCCGGCGACGCTGGAGCTCGGCGGCAAGTCGCCGAACATCTTCTTCGCCGACGTGGCCGACGAGGACGACGACTTCTTCGACAAGGCGATCGAGGGCTTCGTGCTGTTCGCCTTCAACCAGGGCGAGGTGTGCACCTGCCCGAGCCGGGCGCTGATCCACGAGTCGATCTACGACAAGTTCATGGAGCGCGCGCTCAAGCGCGTGGCCGCGATCAGCCAGGGCAATCCGCTGGATGCGGGCACCATGATTGGCGCGCAGGCCTCCAGCGAGCAGTTGGAGAAGATCCTGTCCTACTTCGACATCGGCAGGCAGGAAGGCGCCAAGGTGCTGATCGGCGGCGAGCGCAACGTGCTTGGCGGCGAGTTCAAGGACGGCTACTACGTCAAGCCCACGGTGTTTTTCGGGCACAACAAGATGCGCGTGTTCCAGGAGGAGATCTTCGGGCCGGTGGTGTCGGTGTGCACCTTCAAGGACGACGCGGAAGCGCTGGCGATCGCCAACGACACCCTGTACGGCCTCGGCGCCGGCGTGTGGACGCGCAACGGCACCCGTGCCTACCGCTTCGGCCGCGCCATCCAGGCTGGTCGCGTGTGGACCAACTGCTACCACGCCTACCCGGCACACGCCGCGTTCGGCGGCTACAAGCAGTCCGGCATCGGCCGCGAGAACCACAAGATGATGCTCGACCACTATCAGCAGACCAAGAACCTGCTGGTCAGCTATTCGCCGAAGAAGCTCGGCTTCTTCTGAGGCGGCTGGCTGCCGACGGCC
>JAJXTX010000221.1 GCA_021783385.1 Pseudomonadota bacterium | reverse complement strand
ATGCCGGTCATTTTGCCTCCGGGAGGCTTTTCCCGTACCAGAGCGAATACGCCACGGGAATCAGAATCAAGGACAACAATGCCGCCGTCATCATGCCACCGACCAAGGGTGCGGCGATGCGCTTCATCACGTCCGCACCAGTCCCCTGGCTGAACAAGATCGGCAGCAGGCCGGCGATGATGACTGACACGGTCATGATCTTGGGGCGGATACGCAGCAAGGCGCCTTCCACGATGGCCTCGTGCAGGGCGGCGCGGTCGACCAGGGTGCCGTCCTTGCGATAGCGCTCGATGGCATTGTCCAGGTACAGCAACATGACGACACCGAACTCGGCGGCCACCCCCGCCAGCGCGATGAAGCCGACCGCCACCGCCACCGATAGCGGATACCCCAGCGCATAGATCAGCCAGAAGCCGCCGACCAACGCGAACGGCAGGCAAGCCATCACCAGCATCACCTTGCCGGCATGGCGGAAGTGCAGGTACAGCAGCAGCAACACCAGCACGAGGGTGAGCGGCACCACCCACATCAGCCTGTCCTTAGCGTGCTGCAGGTGGACGTACTGGCCGGTCCATTCCACCGCATAGCCGGGCGGCAGCTTGACAGACCGGTTCACCGCCGCCCGCGCCGCCTTCACGTAGCCGCCCAGATCGCGGCTTTCGATGTCGACGTAGACGTAGCCGACCAGCCGCCCGTTCTCGCTCTTGATCTCGGCGGGGCCGTCGGCGATGCGCACGCGCGCGATCTCGCCCAGCGGCACCTGCATGCCAGCCGCGGTGGTGACCCGGCTTGCGGCCAGCGCGTCGAGCGAGTTGCGGTAGCCGCGCGGATAGCGCAGGTTGATGGAATAACGCTCGCGCCCATCGATGACCATGCCGATGATGTCGCCGCCGATCGCGGTGCGCACCAGGTTCTGCACATCCGCCACCCGCACGCCGTAGCGCGCGGCCTTGGCGCGGTCCACTTCGATCTCGATGTAGCGCCCGCTGGTCACGCGTTCGGCAAGCACCGAGCGGGTGCCCGGCACCTCGCGGACCACGGCCTCGATCGCCTGCGCGGCCTCGACGATGCCCTGAAGGTCCGGCCCGGTGATCTTGACGCCGACGGCGGTGCGCACGCCGGTCGATAGCATGTCGATGCGGGTGCGGATGGGATAGCCCCAGGAATTGGTCAGGCCCGGCAGCCCGACGGCCGCGTCGAGCCTGCCGATCAGGTTTTCGACCGTGGAGCCGGGCGGCCACTGGTCGCGCGATTTCAGCAGGATGGTGGTCTCCAGCATCGACAGCGGCGCCGGGTCGGTGGCGGTGTCGGCCCGCCCAGCCTTGCCGAACACGCGCTCGACTTCCGGCATTGCGCGGATCAGGCGGTCGGTGGTCTGCAGGATGTTGGCCGCCTCGTCGATCGACAGGCCGGGCAAGGTGGTGGGCATGTAAAGCAGGTCGCCTTCGTACAGCGGCGGCATGAATTCGCTGCCCGCCCTGCCCGCCGGCCAGGCGATGCTGGCCAGCGCCAGCGCGGCAACCAGCAGCGTGGCGCGTGGCCGACGCAGCGCCCACATCAGCAGGGGACGGTAGGCATTCTGCAAAAAACGGTTGGTGGGATTCCGGGTTTCCGGGGCAATGCGTCCGCGGATCAGGTAGCCCATCAGCACCGGCGTCAGCGTCACCGCCAGCGCCGCGCCGGCCGCCATGGCGTAGGTCTTGGTGTAGGCCAGCGGCGCAAACAGCTTGCCTTCCTGCCCGGTGAGGGTGAGCACGGGCAAAAAGGACACGGTGATGACCAGCAGCGAGAAGAACAGCGCAGAACCGACCTCGACCGAACTTTTGCGCGCCACCTCCCAGACATCGACGTTCGGCCCCGCGCGCTCCAGGTGCTTGTGCATGTTCTCGATCATGACAATGGCGGCGTCGACCATGGCGCCGATAGCGATGGCAATGCCGCCCAGCGACATGATGTTGGCGGTAATGCCCTGCTGCTGCAATACGATGAGGGAGGCTAGGATGCCCAGCGGCAAGGTCGCCACCACCACCAGCGCGGAACGCGCGTGAAACAGGAAAATCAGACACACGATCACGACGGCGACGGATTCTTCCACCAGCTTGCCGCCGAGTGTGTCGACCGCACGGCCGATCAACCCGGATCGGTCGTAGGTCACCACCAGTTCGACGCCGGGCGGCAACCCCGTCTTCAGTTCCGCCAGACGCTGCTTGACCCGGTCGATAGTGTCCAGCGCATTTTTGCCGTGGCGCATGACCACGATGCCGCCGGCCACCTCGCCTTTGCCGTCGAGGTCGGTCACGCCGCGGCGGGCTTCCGGGCCGGTCTGGATATGCGCCACATCGCCCAGCCGGATCGGCACGCCGCGGGCATCAATGCCGAGCGGGATGGTCGCAAAATCCTCCACCGTCTTGAGATAGCCACGGACCCGCACCATGTACTCAGCGTGGCCCATTTCCATCACCGCGCCGCCGGTTTCACCGTTGCTGGCGCGCACCGCTTCCTCGATCTGCGAAAGGCTCAGGCCATACCATGACAGCCGGTTGGGGTCGACTTCGATCTGGAACTGCCGCACCGTGCCGCCGACGCTGGCGACTTCGGCCACGCCCGGCACGTTCTGCAGTTCATATTTCAGGAAGAAATCCTGCACCGCGCGCAACCGGTCCAGGTCGTAGCGGTTCTCGCGGTCGACCAGCGCATATTCGAACACCCAGCCGACGCCGGAGGCATCGGGGCCCAGCGTCGGGCGGACGCCTTCGGGCAGTTGCGACTGCGCCTGGGCCAGATATTCCAGCACTCGGCTGCGCGCCCAGTAGGGATCGGTGCCGTCCTCGAAAATGACGTAGATGAAGGATTCCCCGAACATGGAGAAGCCGCGCACCGCGGTGGTTTTCGGCACCGCGAGCAAGGCGCTGGTCAGCGGATAGCTGACCTGATCTTCCACCGTTTGCGGCGACTGGCCTGGATAGGCCGTCTTGATGATGACCTGGGCTTCGGACAGGTCGGGAATGGCGTCCAGCGCGATCTGGCGCGCGCTGAAATAGCCCGCCGTGGCCAGAATAACGCTGGCGAGCAGCACCAGCAGGCGGTTCTTCAGCGACCACTCGATCAGGCGGACGACCATCCCGCTTTCGGCTTTCATTGCGCCGGGGCTGGGCTGTCGCGCATGCGCTGCGCGGTATCGGCGATGGAGGCGGCGGCATCGAGCAGGAACTGGCCGTTGACCGCGACCTGATCGCCCGCATCGAGGCCGTCACGAATTGCGATGCGCTCGGCGCTCTCGATGCCGGTGACGACCTTGACCGGCATGAAATGCCCCTTGTCCAGCGCGCGCATCACGAAATCGCCGCGCCCAGTGCGCATCACCGCGCTTTTCGGCACCGACAGCACCTCGCGTTCGGTCGTATGAATCGTTGCCTGCGCATATTCGCCCAGCCTAGGCGCGCGTTCCAGCGTGACCGGCAGGCGTACCCGCAGCGTGCGGGTCACCTCATCCACCAGGGGGGGCAGGCCGGGCAGCCGCGTCTTGACTGTCTCGCCGTCGGCGAACGCCAGGGTGACGGCATCCCCCTCTTCCACCCAGTCGAGCTGGTCCGGGTAGAGCACGAGTTCGATCTGCACGGCTGCCGGGTCGACGCACTGCAGGATCTCGGTCATCGCCTCCACCGACATGCCCGGCCGCGCCATCACCGCCTGCACCACGCAGGCACGCGAGGCATGGGCCCGGATCACTTCAAACGCCTCTTTGCTTTTCGAGAGCCGATCCAGCATGGCTTCGCTGAAGCCGATCTGCTTGAGGCGCAGGGTCGAGCGCTTGAGGTCGCGATCCAGCGGTTGCAGGATCGATCGCAGCTGTTCCTCGCTCTCGCTGATCTCGTGCTCCGCCTGTTTGACTTCGGCAGGACCGAGTGCGCGCGCCTTCTCCAGCTTGACGCGGTTTTGTTCGCGCCGCTCCGCCGCCATGTTCATCGCGGGCAAGCCGCGCCGCAGCGTGTCGATATATTCGTACTGGATATCCAGGGTCTCATTCGAGGAAAGCTCGTACAGCAACTGGCCGCGCTCGATGCGCTGACCGACCCGGCTTACATGCAGCCGCGTCAGCAGGCCGCTTACATTGGGGGTGATGCGCAGCACCGCGCTTTCATCGGCCACCAGCGTGCCGTAGACGGAAATATCGTGCGTCAGGGTGGCGAACGCCGCCTGCTCCAGGCGCACGCCGAGCTTTTGCTGCGTCGCGGTGTCGACGTGAATCTGGTGGGCCGCCGCGCCGGCAGCGTCTTTCATGATCACCAGGTCCATGCCGCAGATCGGGCAGTCGCCCGGATGATCCTGGACGATGTGGGGATGCATCGGGCAGACATAAGCCTGCGCTGTCGGCGCGATCGCGGGCAGCGTCTGTTCCGGGTGGGCATGTTCGGGCGCGGCCGCCTGCCGGCCGCCCAGCCAGTAAGCGAGGATGCCGACGACGACAGCGACCCCCACGACCGCAAGGA
>JAJXTX010000220.1 GCA_021783385.1 Pseudomonadota bacterium | reverse complement strand
CACCCGGCGCAACCTCCTGATGGCTCAAAACGTACGATGTCTGCCATTGCAGTTTCTCGGCCTGCGACGCGCTGGCGACCACCACCCCCTTGCGCAGCAGCAGCGTGCCATTGCTCGAATAGGCGTCGAATGGCAGCGGCTGGCCAATCGTCACCTCCGGATAGCGGATGGGCGTCTTGGTCAAGTCAGAACTCACCGGACACGGCACGGTACTGCGGTCGAAAGCGCCTTGCGGAATGTGTCTTGCCAATCATGCTGCTCACCTGCGCCCGACCTGACCGACGGCCTGCGTCCGCACGTCGACCTGGAATGCCCCGATGGGAACCATCGGCGTCGATTGACCCCGTCGCCCCTTGTTCAATTCTTGCACCAGTCGCCAAACCGCATCAACGCGCAGACATTTGCCTGCGCGTGCACCCAGCCCTTGAGCAGATCCTTGAACGCCTCGCGCACCACGCTTTCGCGATGGCTGCCGCTGACCTGGCGCGGGGTGGCGAGATCGCTGAGGTCGTGCTGGATGAGAACACGTGACAGCGCAGTCCCTGGCGCCAAACCCTGAGCAAAATACCACGCTGGCGCGGGCCGGCCTTCAACGCTTCGGCTTGCGCGCCACCAAATCCGAACCGGGGTCTTCAGAGTCGACTCCCACAGGTCGCAACCCCAAAGCGTTGCTGCCCCGTCCCCCGTTCTCTTCGACACCACGGCGTGGCCGAGGCGATACCATGGGGGTAACCCCACGGCACAAGGATGTGCCGAATGAGTGCAGTGCGAAGTGAAGGATGCTGTACTTCAGCGCTGATCAGGTGCGCAGATGCGCGCCAGTCTGGTGCGAACGCGCGCCTGCAGTGATCGCGCATTCGCGAACATGCACAGCGGCTTTTCCGCGCAACGGTTCGACCGCCTCGACCATGGTGCAGCCACTGGCCCACGACGCTGGTCGGTTCATGCCGGCGATGCATCCGCGCCGCCCGACCCGCACCGGGCGTGGCAGTAATGTCGATAACGCCGGCGCTCGTTCGTCGCATGTGTGAGGATTGCCGCACCACTCTGCACGACCACCCAGGGAGAACAGCATGTCTTACATCGATGGTTTCGTGATCGCCGTCCCCGTCGCCAGGCGCGAGGCGTTCATTGCACACGCCAGCACCTTCGACGCCATCATCATGGAGTTCGGCGCGAGGCGCGTGATGGAGTGCTGGGGCGACGATGTGCCCGACGGCAAGCTCACCGATTTCCGCCGCGCCGTACAGGCGAGGGACGATGAGGCCGTGGTGTTCTCCTGGATCGAATGGCCCGACAAGGCCACCCGCGATGCCGGCATGGCGAAATTCATGCAGGACCCGCGGCTGCAGCAGTCCGGCGAGATGCCATTCGACGGCAAGCGCATGATCTTCGGCGGCTTCGCGCCGGTGGTCAGTCTGCCGGCTTGATCACGCCGATACGGTGCCCTGTATCCGCAGAACCCACATGGCCAGCAGGAACACGATTTGCCTCTGGCATGACGGCGCCGCACTGGATGCCGCGACGTTCTAGGCCGCCACGTTTCCGGACAGCGCCGTGGGCGCCGTCCATCGGGCGCCGGGTGACTATCCCGCCGGCAGGCAGGGCGACGTATCGACGGTCGAGTTCATGCTGATGGGCATCCCGTGCCTCGGATTGAACGGCGGGCCCGCATGCCGGCACAGCGAGGCGTTCTCGTTCCAGGTGGCGACCGACGACCAGGCTGAAACCGACCGCCTGTGGCACGCCATCGTCGACCACGGCGGCCAGGCGAGCGAGTGCGGCTGGTGCAAGGACAAGTGGGGCGTGTCGTGGCAGATCACCCCGCGCGCCCTGATGGCCGCGATCGCCGACCCGGACCCCGCCGCCGCCAGGCGCGCGTTCGACGCCATGATGAGGATGAGGAAAATCGACATCGCCGCGATCGAGATGGCCCGGCGCGGCTGACGAACGTCCGTTCGTCGTGAGCGCAGGCCGAAAGTCGCAGTCGTGGCCGCAGGCGAAAGAGATACCGGTCACGCCGGGCAGCGCTTCGACTCCGCCCGCAGCGCGGGCTACGCTCAGCGTGAACGGTGGGGAACCGGCTTGCCCCGAGGCGAGTGCACTCCACCAAGCCCCTGCTTTTCCATGGCGTCATGCCATCACCCGGAGCCTTGCCATGATTCCCACCATCACCGCCTTTGAAACTTCGCCCGACCGCGGCAAGGGACTCGCGCGCGACATGCGCGTGCGCTGGGCGCTGGAGGAAGCGGGTCAGCCATACGCGGTTCGTCTGGTGTCGTTCCAGGCGATGAAGGAACCCGCGCACCGGGCACTGCAGCCCTTCGGGCAAATCCCCACCTATGAGGAAGGCGATCTCGTGCTGTTCGAGTCCGGGGCCATCGTGCTGCACATCGCCCAGACCCGTGCAGGCCTGCTGCCGGACGATGCGCATGCGCGGGCGCGCGCCGTCGCGTGGATGTTTGCCGCGGTCAACACGGTGGAGCCGCCGACCCTCGAACTCGTCGTTGCCAGGTTTCTGGAAGGCGACCAGCCCTGGACCGAGCAGCGCCTGCCGCTCATCCGGGATCGCATCCGCCAGCGGCTGGGCGACCTCTCCGCCCGCCTTGGCGAGGCCGACTGGCTCGACGGCGCGTTCAGCGCGGGTGACCTGATGATGGTGGGCGTGCTGCGGCGGCTGCAAGCCTCGGGCCTGCTGGATGAGTACCCGAACCTCGCCGCCTATGTCGGACGCGGCGAAGCGCGGCCGGCCTTCAGGCGGGCTTTCGACGCTCAACTGGCGGTGTTTGCTGGCAGGCCTGCAACCGACTGATCGGGGTTCGCGATCACCGGATCAGCGCCTTGCGTGGAGACGGAGGCAATTATTTTCGTTGAATTGCCTCCGTCCAGCTTTCCGGAAAACCGATCAGTGATGGCTGGGAACCGGCAGCGCCGCATTCACCGCGGCGATGTCGAATGTCCCCAGACCCGTGGTGAAGTCCCAACCCGGGGTCGCCGGATACAGGTAGTTGTCGCCGACGATGATGTCGTGGAAGTTCATGGCCGCCGTGCCGAAAGGTTGGCCGAACGTCTTGTAGAGGATCGGCGCGGCAAAGCCCAGGCCGTTGCCGTGTGCACTCTCCATGCGCGCCCAGCTGCCCAGCGCCAGCGGCGAGGACAGGCTGGTGCCGCCCACGCCGATGTCGGAGCCGTTCACCACCACGTCGGCACCACCGATGTTGGGATCGCCGACCATCGCGATATCCGGCACGGCACGCATGCCGCCCAAGGTATTGGCCGCCGGAATGACGCCGCTGGTCCATGCCCCGGGCAGCTCCCACTGGCTGCTGCCGCCACCACCCGAAACCCAGGCGATTTCATTGTTGTAGCTGTAATCCGCATTGGTCAGCAGCGACGTCCCGCCGACGCCGACCACGTAGGTCGATGATGCCGGGTATTCGACCGCGCTCAGCACCACCGGTTCGCCAGCATTGGCGATCAGCTGGCACGAAGCGCCACCGTCGCCGGAGGAGGCGAAGAACGTGATGCCCTGCGCCGCACCCTGCTCGAAGGCGATGTCGTCGAGCAGCATCGCGCCGCTCAGGTATTCCAGTGTTTCGCAGCCGCCAAAGGACATGTTCACCGCCTTGACCTGATTGTCGCTCACGATCTTCTGGAACGCCTGCGTCAAGTCGGCGTCGGCAAGCGATCCTGCGTTGTAGAAGACGATTTCCTTCAGCGCCTGCGCGATGCCCGATGAGGACTGGCTATCCAGATCCCACTCGTCCAACCCGGCGGTGTCGCTGGTCTGCATGCCGACCGGCACCACCTCGTACGGCACCTGCGGCAGGTTGAATTCCTGCTCGTACGAACGCAAGTCCTTCGGCACCTGGGTGATGTCGCCCTCGGTCACGATGCCGATGGCAGTCTTCCCTCCCGTCGGTGTCGCACCCGCGTCATAGGCGATCTGGTATTGCGGACCGGAATATGGCGGTGTGGTCAGCGGGTCCTGCGGCGTACTTGCGAGCTGCAACGGCACCGTCATCTCGATCAGATCCTGCAGCCCGACTACCGCCGAAACGATGCCGCCAAGAGTACTCGGGACCTGTGCCGGCGCCGTGTTGATGAACACATTCCGCCCATTCGACAGGAACGACACCAGGCTCGTGTTGAACGCGCCCTCCACGTTGGCGGCACTGCCATATGCGCTGACAGTGAGATTGTTGCCGGACACTTCGATATTGCTGAAGCCCTGGCTGGTCAGGTAGCTCACCACTGCCTGGGTATCGGCTGCGCTTGGCGCGTAGTCGGCAAGGAACTGGTCCGGCGTAATGGTCGCACCGAACTGGGGATCGCCAGGCGTGGAGACCGCCAGCACCAGCGCATCGAGCTGCGCCTTGTTGCGTGGTTGCAGGCCAACCACGATGTGCAGCTGCTGCGATGGATCAGTTGCCACGGCACCACTGTTGCTCGGCAAGGGGGTGGCCTGGGTGGCCGTACTGACCCAGGACC
>JAJXTX010000219.1 GCA_021783385.1 Pseudomonadota bacterium | reverse complement strand
CCGGCGCCGGCCACCGCTCCGGCGCTGAAGTTCAACTGGAATCCCTTCAGCGAAACCGCGCGCGTGCTCGGCATCACGCGGCAGGATCGGGCGGTGTTCAACGCGGTGCTGGGCATTTCGTGGTTCTGGTTTTTCGGCACCGTGCTGATCGCCCAGCTGCCGAATTACACCCGGCTCAACCTGGGCGGCAACGACTCGGTCTTCATCCTGGTGCTCACGCTGTTCTCGATTGGCACCGGCATCGGTTCGCTGCTGTGCGAGCGGATGTCGGCGCGGCGTGTGGAGGTGGGCCTGGTGCCGCTGGGCGCGTTCGGGTTGACCGCGTTCGGCATCGACCTGTTCCTGGCGCGACCGGGCCTGGCGCCGGCGCACGGGCTGGACTGGCTGGCCTTTCTGCAGGCGCCGGGCAGCTGGCGCATCGCGCTGGATCTGACCCTGATCGGCACCTTCGCCGGTTTCTACGTGGTGCCGCTGTTCGCCTTCATCCAGAGCCGCACGCCGCCCGACCGGCTGTCGCGGGTGATCGCCGGCAACAACATCCTCAACGCGCTGCTGATCTGCTGCGCCTCCGGCTTCGGCCTCGGACTGGGCCTGCTGGGTTTCGGGGTGCCGCAGATCTTCCTCGCCACCGCGGTGCTGAACGCGCTGGTGGCGGCGTACATCTTCACGCTGGTGCCCGAGTTCGTGATGCGTTTCATCACCTGGGTGCTGGTGAACACGCTGTACCGGGTACGCGCCGACGGTGCGCAGAACATTCCGCCGGAAGGGCCGGTGCTGCTGGTGTGCAACCACGTCAGCTACATGGATCCGCTGCTGCTGATGGCAAACCTGCGGCGGCCGGCGCGCTTCGTGATGTACTACAAGATCTTCCGCATCCCGCTGCTCAGCTTCGTGTTTCGCACCGCCAGGGCGATTCCGATTGCGGGCCAGAAGGAAGATCCGGCTGTGTTGCAGCAGGCCTACGACGCGATCGACGCGGCGCTGGCGGCCGGCGAGCTGGTATGCATTTTCCCCGAGGGCGCGCTGACCACCGATGGTGCGATCGCCAGTTTCCGTCCGGGGCTGGAAAGGATCCTCGCGCGTCGGCCGGTGCCGGTGGTGCCGATGGCGCTGCGCGGCCTGTGGGGCAGCGTATGGAGCCGGCGCGATTCGATGCTGCATCGGGCGCGGCTGCCGCGACGCTTCCGCGCGCGGGTGGAGCTGGTGGTCGATGGGCCTATGGCAGCCGGGCAGGCCAGCGCGGCGGTGCTGGAGCAGCGCGTGCGCGAACTGCGTGGCGAGCTGGCCTGAACCGGCCTCAGCTCAAGCCAGCCTCAGCTCATCCAGCCGCCCAGCACGATCAGTGCCACCACGCTCAGCCACGCCAGCAGCGCGCGCAGCAGGGCGCTGCGCAGGCGCACCAGTTCGACCAGCGGATCGCTGTGCTCCTCGGCATAGCCATCACCGGCCTCGATGTCGACCAGGATGTCCGCCTGCGCCGCGGCACCGAGAAAGTCCGGGCCATCGCGATACCAGCTGGTGGCCGTGGCCTGCTGGTGCCAGCGGCGCCAGGCGCCGATCACCGCCTCCCAGTGGCCCACCACCGCCAGCGTGAACACCAGCAGCTGGGCGGGCAGCCAGTCCATCGCGTTGGCCACGTGGCTGGCCGCGCACCGGCTGTCCGGATCGAGCGGCAGCACGCTTTCGCGATTCAGCGTCTGCGCCAGCCGATACAGCAGGGCACCGGCCGGCCCGAGCAGGAAGAACCACAGCAGCACGCCGAAGCGCCGGCGCAGGGCCGCATAGGCGATGGCCACGCCGAGCGCCGGCGCGTTCCAGGCTACTGCACTGCCGTCGTCGGTCAGCGCCTGGGCCGCCGCTTCGCGGCGCACATTGTCGGGCGCCGCCAGGATCGCTTCCAGGTCGGCCTCGAATTCGCGCGGGCCGAGGCAGTACAGCAACACCAGCAACGAAAACAGCAGCGTGCCCAGCGCGGTGTGTCCGAGCAGCCACGCCAGCAGCAGGCACAGCAGCACGGGCGGCAGCAGGGCCAACAGTACCCGACTGGCACCGCTGGTGTCGGCGAGCAGTGCCACCCAGTGCCGGAACAGGCCGGCATCACGCCAGCGCGCCAGCGACGGCATCAGGTGCAGCAGGCCGAGGGCGATGAGGGCAGTGAGCAGGCTGATGGCCATGAAGACAGACTCGCAGGGAGTGCGCCTATTGTATGCGAGTGTTCGAGCCTGTCGCCGGGGTCAGCGCGGCAGGACGGCGGCGACCAGCTGGTCCAGTTCGAGGCCGGTGCGTTCGCGCAGCCAGTGCGCCAGCAGCTGGTACGACACCGACAGCGGCATCGAGGGCACAAAGCTGCCGTCGGCGAGGCCGTCGACGATCTGCTGCGGCGTGAACCAGCGCGCATCCTCGAGTTCGCGGTCGCGCAGATGGATCTGGCGCGACGCAGCGGTGGCGATGAAACCGATCATCAGCGAGGCCGGCATCGGCCACGGCTGCGAGGAGTGATAGTGCACGGCGTCGACGAGGACGCCGGATTCTTCGGCGACCTCGCGGCGCACCGCGTCTTCCAGCGACTCGCCCGGCTCGACGAAGCCGGCGAGGGTGGAATAGCGGCCGCGCGGCCAGCCGGCCTGACGGCCCAGCAGGCAGGCGCCGTCGTGTTCCACCAGCATGATCACGGCGGCATCGGTGCGCGGGAAATGCAGCTGCGCACAGGCCGGATTCGTGCACTGCGCGCGATGCCCGGCGGCGACCAGCTGCAGCGGTGCGCCACAACGGTGGCAGTGCCGCATCTCGCGTTGCCAGTGCGAAAGACCCTTGGCGTAGGCGAACAGGCCCGCCTCGTCGGCTGACAGCTGCAGCCCGGCGGTGCGCAGGTTTTGCCGGCGTGCACCGAGCGCGGCTTCAAGCGGGCCGGCCTGCGCTGCATCGTCCAGCGCCAGCATGAAGTGCGGGCGTTGATCCGCCACCCCGAGCAGGCTGGCCGGCAACTCGCCGAGCAGCGCCGCACGCTCGCCGGCATCGAGCCAGCGCAAGGCATCGCGGTCACGTTGCAGGTAGGCCTGACCGGCGGCGTCCAGCAGCAGATAGCGGGCCGCATCAGAGCCTGCCTGCTCGGCGATCCAGACGGCTTCGTCGCGTCTTTCGGCGCTGCGATCCAGGATCAGGCTGAGTCCCGCGAAGATGTTGGGACGCGGCAGTTGGGCGCGGTCCATCGAGGGCGATCCGCTCAGGCGGAGAACGAGGAGCCGCAGCCGCAGGTGGTCTTGGCGTTCGGGTTGCTGATCACGAACTGCGCGCCGCTGAGGCTCTCGGCGTAGTCGATCTGCGCGCCGGTGAGGTACTGCAGCGACAGCGGATCGCACAGCAGGGTGACGCCCTCGCGCTCGATCGCGAAGTCGTCCTCGGCCTGCGCCTCGTCGAAGGTGAAGCCGTACTGGAAACCCGAGCAGCCGCCACCGCTGATGTACACCCGCAGCTTGAGTGCCGGGTTGCCCTCTTCGGCGATCAGCTCGTGCACCTTGTGCGCGGCCGCCGCGGTGAACACCAGCGGCGCGCCGCTGCTGCGGTAATCGGGGATCGGGACGAAAGTTTCCATGGCGCTTATCTGGGGGCGTGACCGATGGATGCAAGCATACTTCGCTCAGGCCGGCACGGCTTGAGCGAGCGGATCCGGGGCCGCCAGCTCACGCGGTGCTTCCTCCGTCTGGCGCGAGACTCGTCCGTTGACCTGGGCGCCGGCGGCCATTTCCAGCGTGTGATAGCGCAGATCGCCGTCGATCCGCGCCTGCGGCGCCAGCTCCAGCCGCGCGCTGACCTGCACATCGCCGATCACGTGGCCGTTGATCACCGCGTGCGGCACGCGGATCTCGCCTTGCACCTCGCCGTGCTCGCTGAGCGTGAACATCGCATCCTCGCCGTCGCCCAGCACGCTACCCTCGATGCGGCCGTCGAGGTGCAAAGCGCCACTGAAACGCAGATCGCCGCGGATCACCGTGCCACGGGCGATCAGGCTGGTGTCGTGACTGCCGCGATGACTGGCATGGCCGTGGTCGCTACGCTTACGGTTGAACATCGTGATCCCCTTGAGCTGTGGTGACGTTGTCGCCGAGCGCGTGAGCCCAGGCGATGGTGCGGGAAACCGGCGCGTCGCCGGCCGGTTGAATCTGGATGCGCAGTCGGGTCGGGCGGAAATCCGCCGGCAGCACGATGGTGCCGTGCAACTGCTCGAAATACATGAGCTGAAATGGCAAGCCGTCCCGATGCGCGGTATCGCCCAGTGCCGGCCATTCCAGCTGCACCACCCGGTTGGCGCGCAGGCCCTCGACGTCCAGCGTCGCCACGCCGCGGGTTTCCTCATCGCGCTTGGCATTCTGGGTCAGGCTGAGGGTGACATTCCAGCCGCGCGAACCCGCGATCGGCTGCAGCTTCACTTCCTGCACTTTGAGACCCTGCGGCGCATCCCCGCCGACCAGTCGCGAGTAGAAGCCGAGGTCGGCGCGCAGGC
>JAJXTX010000218.1 GCA_021783385.1 Pseudomonadota bacterium | reverse complement strand
CGTCGCCCAGCGCCTGCACGCACCAGGCGCGCGCGGCGTGCGCGTTGCTCAGCGTCTCCAGCGTGGTGAAGGTCTTGGAGCAGACGATGAACAGCGTCTCGCCGGCGTCCAGGTCGCGCGTGGCCTCGACGAAATCGGTGCCGTCCACGTTCGACACGAATCGGAACGTCAGGTCGCGCCGGCTGTACTCGCGCAGCGCCTCGTAGGCCATCACCGGGCCGAGGTCGGAGCCGCCGATGCCGATGCTGATGACGTTGCGGATGCGCTTGCCGCCGTGCCCCAGCCACGCGCCGCTGCGCACCCGCTCGGCAAACGCGGCCATGCGGTCGAGCACCGCGTGCACGTCAGGGATCACGTTGCGGCCGTCGACGCGGATGTCCGCCGTGGCCGGCGCACGCAGCGCCACGTGCAGCACCGCGCGCTGCTCGGTGGTGTTGATCCTGTCGCCGCGGAACATCGCCTCGATCCGCTGCGGCAGGCCGCAGGCCACTGCCAGTTCGCGCAGCAGGCGCAGGGTGTCGGCGCTGACGCGCTGCTTGGAGTAGTCCAGGTACAGGCCGACCGCCTCCAGCGTCAGCTGCTCGCCGCGGGCGGGATCGGCGGCGAACAGGTCGCGCAGGTGCTGCGCGCCGATCTGCGCGAAGTGCTGCTGCAGCGCCTGCCACTGCGGCCGCGTGGTGAGAGCGGGCGTCGTCATCGCGGTGCGGCTCCCGCCACGGCGTGGTCGAGCGAGCGGGTCTTGTCGGCGATCCGCTGCAGCAGCTGCTGCCACGACGTCACGAATGCCTGCGCGCCATCGTGCTGCAACGTGGCGGCGAGTGCGTCCACATCCACGCCGGCGGCGGCGATCTGCGCCAGCACGGCGTCGGCATCACCGCCGTCGGTGGCCATCACGCCGTGCAGCTGGCCGTGCTCGGCGAACGCGTTGAGGGTTTTCTCGGGCATCGTGTCGATGGTGTCGGGCGCGGCCAGCGCGCTGACGTAGAGCGTGTCGACGACGGACGGATCCTTGGTGCCGGTGCTGGCCCACAGCAGCCGCTGCGGCATCGCGCCGGCGGCGGCGAGCTTCTGCCAGCGTGCCGACGCCAGCAGCGCGCGGTAGGCGCGATACGTCTGCTGGCCCACCGCGATGCCGAGCCGGTTGTGCAGCGCGGGCGGCAGCTGCTTGTTGCTGGCCACGTCCCAGCGGCTGATGAACAGCGAGGCCACCGAGCCCACGCGCGGATCGAGCCCGGCCGCAAGGCGCCGCTCGATGCCGCGCAGATAGGCCTCGGCGGCGGCCTGGTAGTGCGCGCAGGAAAACAGCAGCGTCACGTTGATCGGGATGCCGAGAAAGATCGCCTCCTCGATCGCCGGGATGCCCTCGGGCGTGCCGGGAATCTTCACGAACAGGTTGTCGCGCGCGGCCTGGGTGTGGATCAGTCTGGCCGCCGCGATGGTGCCGGCGGTGTCGGCGGCCAGCAGCGGCGAGACCTCCATCGAGACCCAGCCGTCGACGCCGCCGGTGGCCTGGAAGATCGGCCGGAACAGGTCGGCGGCGCGGCGCAGGTCTTCCAGCGCCAGCTCGGTGAACAGCGTCTCGGCCGCCAGCCCGGCCGCCGACTTGGCGCGGATGCCGGCATCGTAGGCATCGCCACTGCCGATCGCTGCGTCGAAGATGCTCGGGTTGGAAGTCAGCCCGGTGACCGAAAGCTCGGCGATGTAGCGCGCCAGCGTGCCGTCGTCGAGCAGGCTGCGGGTGATGTTGTCCAGCCACAGGCTCTGGCCGAGATCGTGCAGTTGGCGGGTCGCTTTCATGCTTGCTCCATGACTACTTCAGGGGATGCTCAGTGCGCCGCGGCGTCGCACGCTGCCGCCGGCAGGAAATCGCCAAGCTTACGCCGGCGCAGCTCGCCGATGCACGCGATCGTGATGTCCGGCGCATGCTGCGGCGGATGATCAATGGCTGCCGCGGCGTAGTGGCCCTGCCGCACGAACACCGTGGTCAGCCGCGCGCCCATGCGCTGCTTCATCTCGGCCAGGATGTCCGGCTTGTCGTCGACCATCACGTAGTGGCTGGCCGGATAGCGCTGCTGCATCGCCGTCAGCTGCTGCTGCTTGTGCAGGTAGATCAGCACCTCGCCGTCCAGCGCGCGCCACAGGCCGGCGCGCTGGATCTTGCGCGGCTGGAACACCACGTCGCCGTCCGACAGGATCACCGGGCGGCCCAGCGTGCGCAGGTGCGCGATGGTCTCCAGTGCGTGCGGATACAGCCGTTCGGCGAACGGATACTCCAGCAGCCACGCCGACATCTGCAGCAGCGCCGGATCGCTGTCCAGGCCGGCGCGGAACAGCTGCAGGCTGCCGAGGTAATCGGCGTAGCCCAAGTCGTCGCGGCGCTGCGCGTAGATGGCCCAGTAGCGGTCGCGCTCGGCGGCCCCAAAGGCACGTTCAAGCTCGGCGCCGAGGTCGTCGGCAAAGCGGTCGTTGTCGAGCAGGGTGTTGTCGACGTCGAGCAGGAACACGATCACGGGCGCATCCGGCGGGTGGCTGTTCAACGGGCGGCGCTCGCGGCGGGCTGCGGATCGTGCCAGCCTTCGGCGCCCCTGACCACCGCGGCTGCGGCGGCCGGCCCCCAGCTGCCGGGCGTGTACGACTGCACCGGGCCTTCGTGCTGCAGGATCGGGTCGATCACCGCCCATGCCGCCTCGACGCACTCGTCGCTGGTGAACAGTGCGTTGTCGCCGCGCAGCGCGTCGCCCAGCAGCCGTTCGTACGGCGGTTTCTCCGGCGCCGCATCGTGGCGCGCCACCAGCTCCACCGCTTCGCCGCGCATCGCCTCGCCCGGCTGCTTGACCCGCGCGCCCTCGGCAATCACCACCTCGGGACTGAGCCGGAAGCGGAAGTAGTTCGACTGCGGCGGCGCGATCTCGTCGAAGATCGACAGCGGCGGGACCTGCATGTCCACGATCACCTCGGTGGTGGTCAGCGGCAGGTGCTTGCCGGTGCGGATGTAGAACGGCACGCCGGCCCAGCGCCAGGTGTCGATGTGCAGGCACAGCGCCACGAAGGTCTCCACGTTGGAGTCCGCCGCCACGCCGTCGACCTGGCGGTAGCCATCGAACTGGCCGCGCACCACCTGCCGCGGAACCAGCGGCCGCATCGCGCGGAACAGCCGCAGCTTTTCCGCGTTCAACGAGGCCGGATCGTGACCTACCGGCGCGTCCATCGCCAGCAGCGCGGTCACCTGCAGCAGGTGGTTCTGCAGCACGTCGCGGATCGCGCCGACGCCTTCGTAGAACGCGCCGCGGCCGTCCACGCCGAAGTCCTCGGCCATGGTGATCTGCACGCTGTCCACGTAGTGGCGGTTCCATACCGGCTCCAGCACGGTGTTGGCGAAGCGGAAGTACAGCAGGTTCTGCACCGGCTCCTTGCCCAGGTAATGGTCGATGCGGAAGATCGCCGATTCGGGGAACACCTCGTGCAGCGTACGGTTCAGCGCCTGCGCCGAGGCCAGGTCGCGGCCGAAGGGTTTTTCCACCACCACCCGTGCACCCTCGGCGCAGCCGGCCTGCTGCAGATGCTTCACCACGGTGGCGAACAGGCTGGGTGGAATTGCCAGGTAGTGCAGCGGCGCCTTCGCCGCGCCCAGCATCTGCTTGAGCCGGGTGAAGGTGGCCGGGTCGTTGTAGTCGCCGTCGATGTAGTCGAGCCGCGCGGCCAGCCGGGCGAACGCGGCCTCGTCCAGCGCGCCGCCCTGCGCCTGCGCCGCCTGCAGCAGGCTGTCGTGCGCGCGCTGACGCAGCTGCGCCAGATTCCAGCCGGAGTGCGCCATGCCGATGATCGGCAGGTCCAGCCCGTCGTTCACCATCATCGCCAGCAGCGCGGGAAAGATCTTCTTGTAGGCCAGGTCGCCGGTGGCGCCAAAAAACACCAGGGCATCCGATCGGGGTGTCGCCATTGCGGGGTTCTCCAGCAGCAGGTGTGGGTGCGGCGCCGCGCGGGCAGGCCGCCAGACGAAGGGTTATCGGTTCGGCAGAATGCACGGCGCGAGGTTAAGTCGATGGATAAGTCGATGCGCGCGCGCCATGCTGCTGCCTGCGCAGGAATCTGCGCGGGCGCCGCCGCCGCGACAATCGGCGGTCTTGGGCTGTCGACGCATCCGCAGTAGCATGAAATTGCGAAAGGGGTGCCTGATGAAGCGATGGCTGATCTGGCTGGCGATGTTCGCGCTGTGGAGTGCCCCACAGTGCCGGCCGGCGCATGCCGACGAGGCCGGTCTGCGGCCATCGGCGCTGCGCATCGCGGCGCTGCCGGCGGACGTCGATCCGGCCGTCGGAACAGTCACCGCCGGCCGCCTGGACGACAGTTTCGAGCCGCTCCGGCAGGACGCGCTGCACTTCGCCAAGGACGAAGCGCGCTGGTACCGGCTGCGCCTGCAGGCGGACTGGCGCGAGCCCAGCGCGCCGCTGCTGGTGATCCGCAACGCGCGCTTCCAGCCGGTGACGCTGTATGCCCCGGGTGATTATCGGGCGCAGCGGCAGTACCA
>JAJXTX010000217.1 GCA_021783385.1 Pseudomonadota bacterium | reverse complement strand
CCCGTCCACCCGGGTGGTGAAACGGTGTTCGGCGGACTGGTGCCGGATCGGCCATGCCATGCAAACTTCCCCTTCGGCGCTCGAGCCGGCAAGCATACGACTGGCCGGCGCTAAACCGGGGTGACGGCGCAGCACCGATCCGTTCGCGCCACCTGCATGGTTGCGTCGCCAGACTGGGCACCCGCATTCCACGCCCTGGAGCATCCCATGAAGAAATCCGCATCCGCGCACTGGTCTGGCGGCATCCGGGACGGCCAGGGCAGCATCTCGACCGACACCGGCGTGCTGAACGAGGCGCCGTACGGCTTCAGGTCTCGCTTCGAGGACGGTCCCGGCACCAATCCGGAGGAGTTGATCGCGGCCGCGCACGCCGGCTGCTTTTCGATGGCGCTGTCGCTCGGGCTGGGTCAGGCCGGGCTCACCGCCGACAGCATCGATACACGCGCCGTGGTGACGCTGGACAAGGATGGCGACGGCTTCGCGATCACCGCGGTGCACCTGAGCTGCCGCGCCAGGGTGCCGGGTGCCGATGCCGCGGGCTTCGCACGGATCGCGCAGGCGACCAAGGAAGGTTGCCCGGTATCCAAGGTGCTGAAGGCGACGATCACGCTGGATGCCATGCTCGAAGACTGAGTGAGCCGCACGGCCGCGGCCGGGTGGCGCGCTAGACTGGCGGCATGCCGCTGCCGAACTTCCTCGCGCGCCCGCTCCATGCGCCACTGCGCCACTGGGTGCTCAGCGCGTTTCCGCGCGATCCCGCCGGCGGCCCCGACTACGACCACCCGCACGGCGACCCGGGCTGGTTTGGGCCGGACAGCGCCACCTGGCGCGTGCATGCGGACTTTCCCGGCATGCTCGCTGGCGGTCTCGCTGCCTTGACCCTGCAGACGCTGCATCCGCTGGCGCTGGCCGGCGTGTGGGATCACTCGAACTTCCGCAATGACCTGCTGGGCCGGCTGCGGCGCACCACCGCTTTCGTCGGCGGCACCACCTACGCGCCGCGGGCGCAGGCCGACGCCCTGATCGAGCGCGTGCGCCAGATCCACACCCGCGTCCGCGGCCACGCCGAGGACGGCCGCCCCTACGCCGCGAACGATCCGCACCTGCTCACCTAGGTACATGTGACCGAGGCCTACAGCTTTCTGCAGGGCTACCGCCGCTACAGCCACCTGGCGCTGCCGGCGGGCGCGGCCGACCGCTACTACGGCGAAGTGCGGCGGATCGCCGAGGCGCTCGGCGCCCGCGCGGTGCCGGCAAGCGAGCACGAGGTGCTCGACTATTTCCGGCACACCCAGCCCGAGCTGGCCTGCGGCGAGCGTTCGCGCGTGGTGCTGGAGCTGCTGGCGCAGGTGCGGCTGCCGGTGCCCGCGGCCGGACTCTCGCGCGACCTGTTTCTGCACGCGGCGGCGGCGCTGCTGCCGGCATGGGCGGTCGTCATGCTGCGCCGCACGCCGCAGCAGCAGCGCCAGGCGCGCGTGGCCGCGCACGCACTGCGGACGATCGCACCGGTGTTTCGCGCCGCGCTCAGCGACGGCATTGCCAGCCGCGCCTGCCGCCGCGTGGGGCGGTCGCCGGAGCAGCTGACCCGCTGGCCAGCGCAGGCGCCGGAATGAGCGAACGCCTCAGGCCGGCAGCGCCGCGCCGTCGCCATCGGTCGCCATCACGCGGTTGCGACCGGCGCGTTTGGCCGCGTACAGCGCGGTGTCGGCGCGCTGCAGCACCGCCTCCCCGTCGCGCTCGGCGGTTGCCGCCAACGCCACCCCGACCGATACGGTGAGCTGCAGCAGCTGACCGTCGATCAGCAGCGGCGTGCTTTCCACCATCAGCCGGATGCGCTCACCCAGCGCCAGCGCCGCGGTCATATCGGTATGCGGCAGCAGCACCACGAACTCCTCGCCGCCGACGCGGCCGATCAGGTCGCTTTCGCGCAGTCCCGAACGGATGCTGGCCACCAGCGCGCGCAGCACCTTGTCGCCACCGGCATGGCCGAAGCGGTCGTTGACATGCTTGAAGTGGTCGGCATCCAGCATCAGCACGCCCAGCGTCTGCCGCTGCCGGGCCGCCTGCGCCAGCAGCCGGGTGATCGTCTCGTCGATGGCCAGCCGGTTGCCCACGCCAGTGAGCGGGTCGACACGGGCCTGCAGGTGCAGCTCCTGCTGCAGGATCTCGCTGTACAGCAGCAGGAAGCCGATGCTGGCGAACAGCGGCTGCAGCCCGGAGAACATCACGTAGAAGAAATTGGTGGCGCTTGGCACGCTGATCTGGTCGGGCTGGTGCTGGCCCAGCCACAGCTGGCCGTTGCGCCAGATCAGCAGCAGCATCGCCAGCGCGCAGATCAGCAGCAGCGCGGTGCGCGCCCGCGAAAAACGCTTCCGTCCACCGGCGAGCAGCGCCTCGATGCTCAGCACCAGGTTGACCAGGATCGCGAGCGAGCCCCACAGCACCCGATCGCGGTAGTCGGGGTCAATCAGCCCGAACCATGCCACCCCCAGCCAGCCGACCACCCCGACCGCCAGCACCAGCCGCCAGCGCAGCGCTTCGCCCAGCAGCATGCGCAGCGCAATCACCGCCAGCCCCTGCGCCAGCAGGTTGATCGCATTGGCACCGAGCAACAGCTGCGCGGGGGTGAGGTAGGCGTTCACCGCCAGCGCGCCCCAGCCGACCGCCTCCAGCGCCAGCGCCACGGCGCGGATGCGCAGGCTGGTCAGCGGTCGGCCCGGATCGCCCTGGGTACCGGCCCACAGCATCACCGCCAGCACCGCCGTCTGCACGGCGGTGATCAGCGACAGCGTGGCAATGTTCAGCGGCATCGTGCTCTCCCTGGCAGCCCCGCCGGAGGAATCGGGGCAGGTCTTTGTACCATTCCTGCCGCCGGCGCTCGTTGACAGGCTGCCGCGTTTGGTTACTTTCGTCGATCAGGAACCTTTCTGGAAGCTGGATGGCCACCCTCATACCCACCCGCAACGGCTGCCTGCCGCGCATGACCGGCGGCGAGAAACGCTTTTCCGAACGGCTGGAGGACAAGCTCGAAGCGGACTACCTGCTGTGGTACGACGTGCCGGTGGGGCCCAAGCAGCTGCGGCCGGACTTCCTGGTGTTCCACCCGCGCCGCGGCCTGCTGGTGCTGGAAGTGAAGGACTGGAAGGCCGCCACCATCCAGCATGCCGACAGCACCCAGTTCACCCTGATCACGCCGCGCGGGCTGGTCAAGGAAAGCAGCCCGCTGCTGCAGGCGCGCGGCTATGCCACCGAGGTCTACCTGCTGCTGCAGCGCGACCCGGCCTTGCGCCAGCCCGAGTCGGCGCGGCATGCCGGCAAGCTGGTGATGCCGTGGGCCTACGGCGTGGTGCTGGCCGGCATCAGCCGGCGCCAGTTCGCCGAGGGCCAGCTCGATGCGGTGCTTCCCGAGCATCTGGTGATCTGCCAGGACGAGATGCTCGACAGCGTCGATGCGGAGGCGTTCCAGCAGCGGCTGTGGGCGATGTTTCCGCAGGTGTTTCCCACCGCGCTGACGCTGCCGCAGATCGACCGCGTGCGCTGGCACCTGTTTCCCGAGATCCGGCTGGCCGCCGGCGAGGGCCAGTTCGGCCTGTTCGACAGCGCCGACGCCACCCCGAAGGCGCTGGAGATTCCCGACCTCCTGAAAGTGATGGACGCGCAGCAGGAGCAGCTGGCGCGCTCGCTCGGCGGCGAGCACCGGCTGATCCACGGCGTGGCCGGCTCGGGCAAGACCATGATCCTGGGCTTTCGCGCCATGCAGCTGGCGCGCGAGCTGGGCAAGCCCATCCTGGTGCTGTGCTACAACAAGACGCTGGCGGCGCGGCTCGACCAGCTGCTCGGCGAGCGCGGCCTGGGCGAAAAGGTGCAGGTGTACAACTTCCACAAGTGGTGCCGGAAGATGCTCACCGCGTACCACCTGGACCTGCCCGCGCAGGGCAGCGACAACTTCTTCGGGCAGATGGTGCAGCGGGTCATCGACGGCGTCGAGCGCGGGCAGATTCCGCGCTTCCAGTACGGCGCGGTGCTGATCGACGAAGGCCACGACTTCGAACCGGACTGGTACAAGCTGATCGTGCAGATGGTCGACCCCGCCACCAATGCGCTGCTGGTGCTGTACGACGACGCGCAGAACATCAACGGCAAGACCGGCCGCCGCAAGTTCACCTGGAAAAGCCTCGGCGTGCAGGCGCAGGGCCGCACCACCATCCTCAAGCTCAACTACCGCAACACGCTGGAGATCCTCGCGGTGGCGCGCGGCTTCGCCAGCGAGCTGTTGCAGGCGGAAGCCGGCGAGGAGGACGGCGTGCCGCTGATCGCCCCCGAAAGCGCCGGCCGCCGCGGCGCACTGCCGGAGTTGATCCGGGTGCCCCGCGCCAGCGGGGAAATCGCCGCGCTGGTCGGCCAGATCCGCGACGAGCTGGCGCACGGCCGCCGCCTCGACGACATCGCGGTGATCTACCGCTACCACTGGCAGGGCGACCAGCTGCGCGCCGCGCTGGAGCAGGCCGGCCTCGGCTGCCGGCTGGCCGACGACAAGGG
>JAJXTX010000216.1 GCA_021783385.1 Pseudomonadota bacterium | reverse complement strand
GGATCAACGGATCGAGCTTCGCGCCCTCTAGGTGATCCAGTCGCCCGAGGTTCGCGACCACGCGCTGGCGTACCCCCGCCTCGGTACGGAAGCCTTCGACAATCTGCAAATAGCTCCGGCCGCCGGAGCGCGTAATGCGCGTATACATGTGCCAACCGTAGCACGTGTATAAGGCCTATGGAATGCAACATACCGTTAAGACGTGACACAACACGACTTTGCCGAAATGGATGCTCCGGTCATCGCAACTCGTTGACTTTGTTGAGCCGGCCGGTCGCGTCGCTGGGAATTTTCGGCGCGAACTGCGGAACTTGGGCGGCATCGCAATGATGCGCGCAGCGACGCCGTCAGCGGCGCGGATCGTAGCCGTCGAAGCTGTCGCGCAGCGCCTCGTAGGCTTCGCGGTGCGCAGCAGTGTCGGCGGTGGGCGCGCGGATCGACAGCTCCACCAGCTGGTCACCCGGATGCGCGCCCGGCATGCCACGGCCCTTCAGCCGCAGCTTGCGGCCCGACTGCGAGCCGGCCGGTATGCGCAGGTCCACCGTGCCGGCCAGCGTCGGCACTGGCACGGTCGCGCCCAGCGCAGCCTCCCACGGCGCGATCGGCAGCACATGCACCACGTTCTGGCCATCCAGCCGGAAACGCGCGTCCTCGCGGATGCCCACCTCCAGCAGCAGGTCGCCCTTGGGACCGCCGGCCGTGCCGCTCTGCCCCTGACCGCTGAGGCGGATCACCTGGCCCGGCTGTATGCCAGCCGGAATTTTCACCTCCAGCACGCGCTCGCCGCCGGCCGGATCGTGCATCGACAGCCGCGTGCGGCCGCCATCGAACGCGGTCTGCAGGTCGATCTGCACCTGCGCCTGCACGTCATGGCCCCTTCGCGGACGCGGCTGGCCGCGCTGGCCAGCGGCCGCGCCGCGACCGAACAGGCTTTCGAAAAAATCGCTGAAGTCGCCATCGCCGGCATCGGCGGAACCGTGGCCCTGGCCGTGCCACCCCGGCGGCGGCCGAAACGGCTCGCCCTGCCGATAGCCGCCAGCGCGCAGCTGGTCGTAGGCGCGCCGCTTTTCGGCGTCCATCAATACTTCCTGCGCCTCGTTGGCGGCCTTGAATTTCTCCTCGGCACCGGCGTCCTTGTTCTTGTCCGGATGGTATTTGCGTGCCAGCTTGCGATAGGCGGCCTTGATCTCCGTGCCGCTGGCATCGGGCTTCACGCCAAGGATGTCGTAATAGTCTTTGAATTCCACGCAAACTCCCCGAACGATGGCGTTCCCTACATCCGCACCGCGGCAAGGCAGCAGCCCGCAGCGAAGCATTATCCGCTGCGGGCGAGCCTTTCACACGGTGTGGCGCTCAGGCGGCGTTGATGGTGATGCGTCGCGGCGTGGTTTCCGGCTTCTTCGGGATCGCGATTTCCAGCACGCCGTGCCTGCCGTGCGCGCTGATGCCATCGGCATCGGCG
Organism: Pseudomonadota bacterium; assembly: GCA_021783385.1. Lineage (GTDB taxonomy): Bacteria > Pseudomonadota > Gammaproteobacteria > Xanthomonadales > Rhodanobacteraceae > Rhodanobacter. The sequence continues at coordinate 3,096 of JAJXTX010000216.1, read as the reverse complement.
CTTTCCGGCAGCGCGAAGCGACGGTGGAACACGCCGTAGACGCGCTCCTGGCGGGTCAGCTTGCCGCTGGACTCGCCGTTCTCCACCTTGCGCTCGCCCTTGATGGTGAGAATGCTCTTGTCCATGCTCACCTCGATCTCGCCCGGATCGACGCCCGGCACATCGGCCAGGATCACGAAGCGCTTGTCCTCCTCGCGAATGTCGACCCGCGGCGCCCACTGGCTGGTCACCACGGTCGACTGATCGCCCTCTTCCTGCGCGAAAAACCGGCTGAACGCGTGCCGGAAATCCTCGGACATGCCACGGTCATTGTTCCAGATCGAATGACGGCTCGGATTCATGGTGCTGTCTCCTCGGCTCAGGTGCGGTGCCACCACCGCCTGCTGTGCAAAATAGGTGCGGCCGCGGGCGATTCAAGGCGACAGCCGACCCGCCGGCGATCTAGCATGGGGCGGTTCATCCCCGCCCCGAGCACGACCCGCCCATGAGCATCCAGCCCGGCAGCACGATTCCCGACATGGCCATCGCGGTGGCCGGAGCGGACGCGGAGCCGCGCCGCACCCGCGAGCTGTTCGCCGCGCAAAACGTGCTGCTGTTCGGCGTGCCCGGCGCGTTCACCCCCACCTGCTCGAACCGGCACCTGCCCGGCTACATCCGGCACCTCGCCGAGTTCCAGCGCCGCGGCATCCGCGTGATGTGCCTGGCCGTCAACGACGCCTATGTGATGCAGGCCTGGGCGGCCTCCCAGCAGGTACCCGCCGAGCTGCTGATGCTGGCCGACGGCAACGCCAGCTTCACCCGCGCGCTGGGGCTGGAGCTGGACGGCACCGCCTTCGGCATGGGCCTGCGCTGCCGCCGCTTCGCGCTCTACGCGCAGGACGGCGTGGTGCGCCTGCTGCAGGTCGAGGCGCCGGGCGAGCTGCGGGTTTCCACGGCCGAGGCGATGCTGGAGGCGATCGGGGGCTGATGCGTCCTGCCGGCAACGCCGGAGCGACAGGGTGAGTGGAGCCGGGGTCCAAGTTGCTCAGGTCGAACGGTGACACCACGCGTCGCAGGGCCTGCCGGCGAGTTGGCGCCACGGTGACGCGAGTTGCGTCATGCCACGCGCATGTTCAGCTCACGGATGGCAACAGCCTGCGTCACGTGGCCGACCCGGAGCGCCGGATCTCTCCCTAAAGTATCAAACAGCAATACCGATATGACCCATGAGGGGGTGTCGGCTGCGGAAGGTACAGCAAGCTCATACCGGGCAAGTTTCCGATCAATCAGCCTTAGCTAGTTGAACCTGGGGCGCGATATCTCGTTGACAGGATTCCCTATGCATGTTTCGTTGCTGCCACTGAAGTCGCGGATCGAGTCTTTTGCCAGAAGGTTTGCCGATCAGCTTTCCGGGACTTTCTCCGTGGATGCCAGCGACAGTGTACTGATCGGCGAATGCCATACGCCGTCGCTGCGCATTGGCAGCACCCTGCTCAACCTCAATTTTCAGATACCTGACGACTTCACCGCCCAAACCCGTGTCACTGCAACCGTATTCGTACGAAATGAAGATGACTTCATCCGGATCACCACGTCGGTCAAGATGAAAGATGGCGGGCGTGCGGTAGGGACCGTGCTGGACCGTTCTCATCCTGCGTATCGCTTGCTGCTGTTGAATCAGCCCTATACAGGGTACGCGACGATTTTCGGCACGCAGTTCATGACCCGTTATGACCCGATCATGGATGCCGCAGGGCGCGTGATCGGCGCGCGTTACGTGGGACTGGATGTGAGCGGCATGCGTAGCTTGCCTATGCCCGTGCGCATTGCACTGGTGATTGGCGCGCTGAATGCGGCGGTCGGCGCTGCTGCGTGGGCATCGTTACCTCCGTTCATGAACATCGTCGGGCTTGGCGAGTTGGGCGCACTTTCGTTCGTGTTGGTGCCACTGGTCAGCTACCTTCTGGTGCAGAGAAACATTCAGCGCCCTGTCGTGCAGTGCAGGGAGGCTGCTGGCAAGATCGCCGGCGGCGACCTCAGCGCACAGGTGCCAGTGGAGCGGCGCGATGATATCGGCCAGTTGCTGCAGGCGATGAACGGCATCGGCGTGGGGTTGGCGGACGTCGTCGTGCAGGTGCGTCAGGCCGGCGACAGCATCCACATCGCGTCCGGCCAAATCGCCGCTGGCACTTCGGACCTCTCCAGCCGCACGCAGGGGCAGGCGGCTTCCCTCGAGGAAACGGCCTCCGCGATGGAGCAGCTCACTGCGACCGTGAGGCAGAACGCCGAGCACGCGGCCGAAGCTGACCAGCTGGTGGCTTCGGCTGCGGTGCTGGCCAGGGAGGGGGGCGACATCGTTGAAAAATTGGTTTCGACGATGGGAAAGGTCAAAGCCAGTTCCCGGCATATCGAGGATATCGCCGGAATGATCGACATCATCGCTTTCCAGACCAACATACTCGCGCTCAATGCCGCCGTGGAGGCTGCTCGGGCAGGTGAACACGGGCGCGGCTTTGCGGTTGTAGCCACAGAAGTCAGAAGCCTGGCGCAACGTGCTGCCGTGGCGGCGAAGGAAATCAAGCAACTGATCTCGAACTCGGTCGATTCGGTAGAGGCTGGTTCGGTGCTGGCGGACGCGGCGGGCCACGCGACCAGGAAGATTGCGCTCACGGTTCAAAAATCAGCGCTCCTGATGAATCACATCTCTGCGGCGAGCTTGGAGCAGAGCAAAGGTATTGCAGAGATCAGTTCGGCAGTCGCGCAGATGGACGAGGCCACACAGAGCAATGCGGCACTGGTCGAGGAATCGGAAGCAGCTTCGCGGAGCCTGCTTGATCAAGTGGAGCGCATGCGCCGAAGCGTGTCGCTCTTCAAGACCGCTGACCAGATCGCATTCCAGCACGGCGCCAGATCGTCGGCGCAGCAAGTCGAACCGTCCGGCAAGATGGCACGGCAATTTGTCACCCAAGGCTGACTTTTCAACTTTGGGGATAGCCCCGTTCAACCAGCATGCGGGAGCACCGGATCACGCATGCCAAGCCGGTCCACAAGGTCAGTATTGGCAACATCTGGCCGACGATGGCGAGGTCCCGGCATGTGTCCCCGCTGACACATGCA
>JAJXTX010000215.1 GCA_021783385.1 Pseudomonadota bacterium | reverse complement strand
TCAGTCGACCACCTGCACGCCCTTCCAGAAGGCCACGCGGCCGGCGATCTGCCTGGCCGCATCCTTCGGCGCGGGGTAATACCACGCCGCGTTGGCGTTCACCTCGCCACCGACCAGCACGTCGTAATAGCTGGCCGCGCCCTTCCACGGGCAGCTGCTGCGATGGTCGCTGTCGCGAAAGTGTTCGCGGCGCAGCGAGTCGGCGGGAAAATAGTGGTTGCCCTCGACGATGACAGTGTTTTTGCTGTCCGCCAGCACGGCGTCGTTCCATATCGCACGCATCTCAGTCGTCTCCCGGATCCTGGCCCGGAAACAGTACCTCGGTGTAGCCGAACTTGCTGAAGTCGATGATCCGCGACGGATACAAACGGCCGATCAGGTGATCGCATTCGTGCTGCACCACGCGCGCATGGAAGCCCTCGGCGGTGCGCTCGATGCGCCCGCCGTGCGGATCGACGCCCTCGTAGCGGATCATGCTGTAGCGGCTCACCGCGCCACGCAGGCCGGGCACCGACAGGCAGCCTTCCCAGCCCTCTTCCATGTCCTGCGTGAGCGGCGTGATCACCGGGTTGAGCAGGATCGTCTGCGGCACCGCGGGCGCGTCGGGATAGCGCCCGGAGTGCTCGAAGCCGAAGATCACCAGCTGCAGGTCAACGCCGATCTGCGGCGCCGCCAGGCCCACGCCACCGGCGTCGTGCATGGTCTCGAACATGTCGGCGATCAGCGCATCGAGCTCGGCGCTGCCAAGCATCGCAGCGGGCACCAGCGGCGCGATCCGCAGCAGCCGCGGATCGCCCATCTTCAGGATTTCTCGGATCATGGGAACCTCATGGGTGGGCATTCTCCCGTGATGGATGCAGCTCGCAAACTGTGTGGGCATTGGCCCTTCGACTTCGCTTCGCTACGCTCAGGGCGAACGGTAGAGATGACGTCTTGGCGGACGGAATCAACAACGATTGTGGCCGGTGCCGACTCGATACAATCCCTGCGGATGTCGCCAGCCTGCGCTCAGCGGCTGCCGAATACCTTTTTCAGCAGTGCGGTGCTACGCGCGTCCGGGTTCTGGCGGATCGACTGCTCCTGCTCGCCGATGGTGGTGAACAGGCCGTCCAGCGTCTTCGCCGTGACGTAGTCGTCCAGGTTCAGCGGACTGCCGCCGGCGTCCGCCGGATGGCCGCCACCTAGGGCGCCGAGCGAGCCCAGCGCATTGCCCAGGCCACCGCCCGGCGTAGCCGACGTGAGCGCCTTGTATTGCCGGGTGACGCCCACGCTGTCGGTGGCCCTGGCCACGATCGGCTCGATGCGCGCTGAGCGCCGCGCCGGCCACCCGACGGAAGTAGTCGGTGGCAGCGTGGTCACCACCAACAAGGAGGCCGCGCGCGTCGGCCAGCGTCATCTTGCGGATGGCATCGCCGAAGATGCCCGCCACCTGCGGCACCGCCTGCTCGGCGGCGCGGTTGAGGCTCAGCTCGAACGCATCCACGCGGGCGCCCTGGCCGAGCTGGCGGGCGAATTTGCCGACCTGCGCCAGCTTGCCCGGCAGCGGAATGCGCACGTTCGCGTTGCCCCAGAAGCCGTCGCTGCGGCCGAGGCGGCTGATCGCGGCAGTGGTGGACCGGGCCAGCGCCTCCTTCAGCCCGACGGCGATGTCGCCGGTCGGCAGGCTGGCACCGGCGGGGGTTGCCGTGCTGCCACGGGCGGCCTGTCTGGCCTGCTTCAGCCGATCCCCGAACTGACTGCCGCCAGCCGCACCGGCCGGCGGCGTGGCGACCAGCAGCGTCAGCGCAAGCAGGCTGAAGCGAATACGGTGGCGCACGCGGAACTCGCACCGGCGGATGATCCCGGCAGTGTACGCGCGCCGCCGGCGTATTCGACCAATGGCTAATGCGGATCGGACCGTCGCGGCATTGACCGGCGCCGGCGCGGGGGCGAACCTTGTCGCCACAACGATCGGGGGAGTTTCCATGAATACCGCAGTACCTGCGCAAAGTCCGGCTGGCAAGATCCTGTGGGCCGCCATTGCCATCGTCGGGGCGTTCTGTCTGGGCGTGGTGGCACTGCGCCGCGGCGAGCCGATCAACGCGATCTGGCTGGTGGCCGCCGCGCTCTCGGTGTTCGTGATCGGCTACCGCTTCTACGGCAAGTTCATCGAGCACTCGGTGCTGCAGATGAACCCGGCCCGCGCCACGCCCGCGGTACTGCGCAACGACGGCCTCGACTACGTGCCGACCGACAAATGGGTGGTGTTCGGCCACCATTTCGCCGCGATCGCCGGCGCGGGCCCGCTGGTCGGTCCGGTGCTGGCCGCGCAGATGGGCTACCTGCCGGGCACGCTGTGGATCCTGTTCGGCGTGGTGTTCGCGGGCGCCGTGCAGGACTTCATGATACTGGGGCTGTCCCTGCGCCGGGACGGCCGCTCGCTCGGTAACATGCTGCGCGACGAGCTGGGCCCGGTGCCCGGCGTGGTGGCAATGTTCGGCGTGCTGGTGCTGATGATGATCGTGCTGGCGGTGCTGGCGCTGGTGGTGGTGAAAGCGCTCACGCACAGCCCGTGGGGCACCTTCACGGTGGCCTGCACCATCCCGATCGCGCTGCTGATGGGCAGCTACCTGCGCTGGTTCCGACCCGGACGCATCCTTGAGGTTTCGCTGATCGGCCTGGTGCTGCTGCTCACCTCGATCTGGATGGGCAAGGCGGTATACGACTCGGCCACGCTGGCGCCGCTGTTCGATTTCGACGCCAAGTCGTTGGCCTGGATGCTGATCGGCTACGGCTTCTTCGCCTCGGTGCTGCCGGTGTGGCTGCTGCTGGCGCCGCGCGACTACCTGTCCACCTTCCTCAAGATCGGCACCATCGCGCTGCTGGCGCTGGCGATCTTCCTGGCTGCGCCGACGCTGCAGATGCCGGCGGTGACCAAGTTCATCGACGGCACCGGCCCGGTATTCCCCGGCAAGCTGTTCCCGTTCCTGTTCATCACGATCGCCTGCGGCGCGGTGTCCGGCTGGCACTCGATCATCGCCTCCGGCACCACGCCGAAGCTGCTCGCCAACGAGGGCGAGGCGCGCATGGTCGGCTACGGCGGCATGCTGATGGAGGCGTTCGTGGCGATCATGGCGCTGATCGCCGCCAGCTCGCTGCACCCGGGCGTGTACTTCGCGATGAATTCGCCCAGCGCGCTGATCGGCAACACCGTGCAGAGCGCCGCCACCGCGATCAGCCAGCTGGGCTTTGTGGTCACTCCCGAACAGCTGGCGCAGACGGCGAAGAACATCGGCGAGAGTTCGATCCTCAGCCGCGCCGGCGGCGCGCCCACGCTGGCGGTAGGCATGGCCCAGCTGCTGCACGGCATCCTTCCCGGCAAGAGCATGATGGCGTTCTGGTACCACTACGCGATCCTGTTCGAGGCGCTGTTCATTCTCACCACCGTGGATGCCGGCACGCGCGTCGGCCGCTTCATGATCCAGGAGATCGCCGGGCTGTTTCACAAGCCGCTGCGCGAGACCCGCTCGTGGACCGGCAATCTGCTGGCCACGGTGATCTGCGTGAGCCTGTGGGGCTACTTCCTGTACCAGGGCGCGGTCGATCCGCTCGGCGGCATCAATACGCTGTGGCCGCTGTTCGGCATCGCCAACCAGATGCTGGCGGCGATCGCGCTGATGCTGGCCACTGTAGTCACGGTGAAGATGAAGCGCGAGCGCTACGTGTGGGTGCCGGGCGTGCCGGCGGTCTGGCTGATCGTGTGCACGCTCACCGCCGGCTGGGAGAAGCTCAGCGGCTCGATCAGCTTCACCGCGGCCGCGCAGAAATATGCGCAGGGCATGCACGACGGCAAGCTGCTGGCGCCGGCCAAGAGCGTCGCCGAGATGCAGCGCATCGTCACCAACAACTACGTCGACGCAGCGCTTACCGGGCTGTTCATGCTGCTGGTGCTGGCGATGGTCGGCTTCTCGCTGCGCGCGCTGCTGAATGCGTGGCGCAGCAACCGCCCGACTGCCCACGAAGAACCCTACGTGGCGCTGGCCAGCGTGGCGGGTTGAGGAGGCACGCCATGCAGACCTTCCGGCAGGACCTGCTGCACTCGCTGCGCCACGGGCTTCAGACAGGCTGGCAGCGCGCGGTGCAGACCGCGCGCCTGAGCTGCGGCGTGCCCGACTACGACCTCTACGTGCGGCACCTGCGCGAACACCATCCCGAACGCACGGTGCCCAGCTACAAGGAGTTCTTCCGCGAGCGCCAGCTGGCGCGCTACAAGGGCACGGGCGGGCGCTGCTGCTGAGGCAGGCCGCTGCGCGCGTGTGGGCCGCGTCAGCCCGGCGCGGCCAGCGGGTCGTCGGGCAGCAGCCCGGTGTCGCGGATGGCCAGCCGGGCCTCGCCGAGCTGCCGTTCGACCGCCTGCACGATGCCGCCGGCCACGGCCAGGCTCGACCCGGGCACCATCACCGCGATGTAGTCCAGCGCCGGCAGCTGACCCACCCCGCCGGTGAGGTATTCGCCGGCGATGAAAGCGGGAATGCCCTCGGCCTCCAGCGCGTCCTTCACCAGGTGCGCGTCGAACAGGTTGTCGGCCCGGTAGATGGTCTGCATGCCTGCACGCT
>JAJXTX010000214.1 GCA_021783385.1 Pseudomonadota bacterium | reverse complement strand
CAGGTTCGCGGCGCACTTGGCCTTGCCCTCTACCGTGCGCGGGCCAGTGGAGCATCCGCCGTGCCACTTGCAGCGGCGCTTGCCGGGCACGCTCAGGGCTTGGCAGGGCTGCCCATCAGATCGACGGCGCGCACCGCACACCACGCGGTGGTCGCGATCCATCGCATAGGCGCGTTGCCATAGCCAGCGTTGCAACTCGACGCCCTCGCGCACCTTGTCCGCGCGACGCGGGCGGCCAGAGTTATCCGCGCCCGTGCGTACTACTCGCGTAACTCCGGAAGTGGTCACGGCCTACCCCCCGTCCGTCCTTGAAAAACGCCCTACTTTATTCCGGAAGGCAGCCAGCACCAGCGCATCAATCACGCTGGAATGGTCACCGCCGACACGGCCATGCGTGCGCTCGCGGATCAGGGCCAGCACTTCTGCGCAGGGGTAATAGTCAATGCGCGGATACATGGCGCGACGCTGGCGCTGGCTTTTCAGCTTGCGGGCCTTGCGCCATGCCTGCCAGTCGGCATGATCGCTGGCGGTCAGTACCGGCAGACCGGGTTCCCACGTCATGGCCTGTTTCCCCCGGTGCTAAGAACAGGGCCGGCCGGCCTGTTATCGCCGGTGCTAAGTGCAGGTCGTGGCACGCTGCCGCCAGCTTTGCGGACAAAGCACCACGGGCAGCCCAGTCCACGCGGCAGGCCATCCACCACTGGCAGCACGGCGGCAATGTCGGGATGGATGTAGACCGGGCCGCAGTGAATGCAGTGCATCGCGGCGGTGTCTCCAGCCGGTACACGTCCGACGTTCCGGTCGGCGGTGTCAGCCATCATGTGCAGGCAGGCGGTCATCTGCTCATCACTCCGCCCGGCATAGTCGGCAACCTCGGGATCAAGCATCCGGTGGACGTGGTGCGGGTCTACCTGCGCGGCAGCGGCCAGCACCAGCAGGTGCGCGCGCAGGTAGAGACGGGTTGCCGGTGATGCTGCGATATTTTCAGGATGGCCCTCCGGGTCACTGACAGAACTGACAAAAGCCCTTTTGTCGGTTTTGTCAGTGAGTCCCCCGGCCCTTTTTGAAATATCGCGGCGCTCGGCAAGTCGGTTTCTCCAGCTCATGACGTCGCCCTCCACCCATACACCACGGATGGCCTGCCGCCGGTGTTCTCGACCGTAGCTGACAGGTGCTCATGCTCCACCAGCAGCTCCAGCGCTTCGCCGATGGTCTCGCGGTCACTCAGGCCAGCCCAGCCACGCCGCTGGACGTCGCGCGCAGTGAAGGTGTCGCCCAGTTCGGCACGGTGCCGCAGAATGGCGTGAGCGGCGCTCAGACCGCCGTCAATGGCCGGGGCATAGATGCGGCGCGCATGGGCTTCAAGAAACGCACACCAGTCCAACGCCTTGGCGAGCGTGTCGGCGACTATCGGGCCGGTGCCACCATCGGCCAGGTGCAGCACCAGCGCCAGCCGTCCAGCCAGTGAGCGGTACTTGCTCAGGTGCGATTCCATCCATGCCGGCTCATCGCCTGCGCGTAGCCGCTGCATCAGGTCGGTCGTCCATTCGATCAGCATCGCTTGCGCTTCATCATCGAACCGAAGAAAAGGCACGTCGAAGCCGTCCGGTTGCTCCGCGCCGATGCTGCCCGGATCAAGTGCCCGCAACCGCTGGAACGTGGCCCATGCGCGCGCTTCCGATGCCGGATCAGGTCGGCGGTCGGAATAGCTCCAGTTCGCAGGAAGGTCGGGATACACGGCCAACTGAAACCGTTGAATCAGGCCGTCATCGCTGAAGCCTCCACGCACCGCTCCTCGCACATACTCGGCCAGCTTGCCCGGTTGCATGCCGCCCAGAATCGACACGGCGCACGCTTCAATGCGTACCGTGCCGCGCCCGATGCGATCCACCGTGAAGGTGCCGGTGCCGTTCCAGCACTCCAGCCAGAACGCGCGGTCACCTTCTCGCCCTTCACGATCAAGGTTTGCCAGCCAGCCGGCCAGCTCATCCCGGAATTGCACCAGTCCGCGCGGGTTGGCGTTCAACAGCTCGCCCAGCTTTTCCACCGTGGCATCGTTGACCACGATACGCGGCTCGCTTGGCGGCTCTTCGTCGAATAGCGCCGACTCCGCAGCCGACTCCGCAGCCGATTGATTGCCTGCCTTGACCGCTTTTTGAATGTCCTTTTTCGCGTTCGCACGGGTGGCTTCGGCGATCAGGGCGCGGCCCTCGTATTCGCGCAGCTCGTCGTCGTGCGCTTTGCGTTCCTCGCTGGCGAGCCGGTCAAGCATCCGGCGTGCTGGCGTAAGTGCAGGGCTTTTCCCGCTGCTCGGCCGGCCGATAACGCATCCCCACAACATCGGCAGTTCAATCCAGCGATCGTGCTGTTTCATCGCCACGCCGACACTGCGCCCGATGGCTCCAGCCAGCGCCACCATAGCCGGAATGGCAGTGAACTCCAGCGGCACCTGCAAGCCGTCGGCAGCATCCACGCACCACGCACGCACCGATGCGGGCAACAGGTCGGCATCGAAGGCCGGCACGGCAGGCAGTGGCGACGGTAGCGGCTCTGGTGCCGTGGTCGTGTTGCCCGGCGCGGTCGCGGTCAGCCTCGGCAGCGCCAGCACGTCCGCCGCCGTGGCGTTCGGGTGCATCGCTAGCCAGTCCAACGCGTCGCCCTTCGGCGGCAAGCCCAGTGCTTCCACGTCGATCAGTTCCACGGTGCAGCCCTGTGCGTGCAGCGCTGCCGTGACCGTATCGGCATAGTCAGCGCCGGCCTTGTCGTGGTCGGGCCATACGATGCAGTGACGGCCTTGCAGGGGTGTCCAGTCTGCACCGCTGGCGCTCGCTGCACTGCCGGACGTGGTGACAATCACGCCCAGCTTGTGCAGATGGTCAGCGCACCATTCACCCTCGACGATCCACACCAGCGCCGCAGGATCAGCGGCTAGCAGTTCGGGCAAGCCATACAGGGGCTTTCCCTCCGGTGGCGCGGGCGGCTCGCCGATGATGTAGCTGCTGCCGTCAAACCACATGGGGCGAATCCACTTTTCGCCGGTGCCCGGATGCTTCAACCGCATGCGCCAGTAACTCGGTTGGCCGCTGGCGTCGCGGTATTCGTGCAGGGCTTCCGGTTTGAAGCCATCGCGGACAGCACCTGCCGACAGCCGGCGCGCGGCCTCTTTCGGTGTCTCGACCTTCAAGACAGCATTCATGCGCCACCCCCGATCAGGTCGCGCACCGCCGCCTTGAAGTCCAGGCCGGTGCGCCGCTGGTGGAAGCCGACAAGATCGCCACCTCCGCAGGATGCAAAGCAGCGCCAGCCACCATGCGAGCCGGTGATGCAGACACTCAGCGACTTGTTGTGATCGTCGTGGAACGGGCACACGCCCTGCGCGTAGCCGCTGGCGTTGGGGTGGCCCAGCTTGGCGACGTGCTGGCTGTAGTAGGTCGCCGGATCGGGCAGACGGTCGCGCCAGTTGGCGGGGATGCGGGTCGCCTTGGCACTGCCGTACAATGCCGACAGTGCAGCCACATAAGCCGGGTTGCCCTTGTGTGCGATACCTGCCCGCCGGTTGCTCCCGGCGGGCTTCGTGTTTCTGGGGAAGGCGGTCATGCCGCACCCCCGGCCAGTGACTCGGCGAAGGCCAGTACGTCGGCAGTGCGCCAGACAGTGACGCCGGGACTCAGTTTGATGCCAGCTGGTGCCTTGCCTTCGGCTACCCATTTCCACCATGTAGCAGCAGAGACCGGCAGCATGCCCTTTTCTTTGGTGCGGCGGTTGTTGGCAATTTCAGAGACGCGCAGGTAAGCGCGGGATGCAATGACTTCGGATGACATTTGACCGGCCTTTGTTGGTTAGGACGGCCCTATTCAAATGTCGGACTCGGACGCTACTTACTTGCGACCCTTTTTCTTGCATCCGTGACACGCTTGGCGAAGCGTTCTTTCCCTATCTGCTCAGTGATCCATTCAGGGGCAGCACTCCATAGCGCTGGCGATTTTGCTGCGGGGTTCGCTTTGAGCTGCGCGTCAATCCATGCATCTACATCCCGACGGCGCCGCTTGCGCGTTCCTTCCTGCCGTGCAGCGTCGCGCTTGGCCAGCGGCAACAAAGCCGTTTCACGTTCGATTGCGCGACGCCGCAGGTACATCCATTCAAGATGCCCGCGCATGACGTCTTGCTTGTTTTCCCGCAGCGCATCTTCAGCCAACTCCCGTCGCACTCTCAGTTCACGCTGCGCGCCGCACTCACCAATGGATGCAAGCCACACGTCGAAATCGGCGATGCCGAAGCCGGTGGTAATCAGGACGTCCAACGCAAAACGCATGGCCTGCGGATCGTCGCAAACATAGCCATCAATCGCCGGCTGCTCCACACTGCCACCCCTGACCCATCGCGGAAGCGGGAACGGCCCCACTTGAGCGCTGCCAGCGGCGAGCGCTGCAAGCTCGGCATCGAACGCGGCTTCGTCGTCATCTTGCATCACGCTCACCCTCGCGCCCTGAAAAGGTGCCGCGCCAGCCCGGCAGGGTGTCCGGGGTTTCGATCCGTCGATCTAGGCGCAGCGTGAAAGGGTTGTCAGCTCACCTTGCGCTTGAACGCCACCACGTCGCCACCGGCGCGCAGGCCGTC
>JAJXTX010000024.1:6333-20104 GCA_021783385.1 Pseudomonadota bacterium | reverse complement strand
CCGCCGCGTGATCGGGGTGACGATCGTCCAGCGCGGGGATGGCGATCAGGTTGGGCGCGCACCGCGCGAGCTCGGTGCGCAGCGCCGCCAGCGGCGCGCGGTCGGCCTGCAGCAGGCAGTCGGTCACGCCCAGGTCCGGCCAACCGAGCGTGCGCATGGCCTGCGCCGGCACGCCGAGTTGCTGCAGCGCCTGCTCCATTTCCAGCAGGCGCCGGCGGCCCCAGCGCAGGCGATCGCGGGCGCGAATCCGCAGCCGCCGTTCCAGCCAGCGCTGCGGCCACGGGTTGTTGTCGCCAGCGGTCAGCAGCAGCACCCGCACTTCACCCCCGGCAGCGCGCACCTGCTGGATCAGCAGGCCGGTGGCGATGGTCTCGTCGTCCGGATGCGGTGCCACCACCAGCAGGCGCGTCTGCGCGGAAAAGGCCGGCAACACGGGCGCTGCAGCCGCCACGATCAACGCCACTGCGCCAGCAGTGCAAGCAGCAGCAGGTCACCACGCAGCGGGCCGCGCAGGCTCTCGCGCGTACGGTTGGCGGCGCCGTACCACGCATCCAGCGCCTCGGCGTCCAACGCGCTGGCCAGCGGCCCGCTGGCAGCCACCGCTCGCGCCTTCAATTCATCCGCGGCCGCCTGCGCGGCAAACCACAGCCGCTGCGACGGTTCGCTGTCCAGCCAGCGCTTGACGACTTCCTGCGGCTGGCCGCGGCCGGCGGCGAGTGCAGCCAGATCCTTGCGCACCTCGCGGCGGCGCTCGAGCGCGCCCTGCTGCGCCCAGTCGCGCGCCAGTCCCGGATTGCCGCCAGCAGCCGCGAGCGCGGCATCAGCCTCGACGACGCCCTCGGCCTGCAGCCAGGCCAGCGCCGCGTCGGCCGGCGGCAGCTGGAACTCGATCCGCTGGCAGCGGCTGCGGATGGTCTGCGCCAGCCGCCACGGCGCGTCTGCCAGCAGGATCAGCACGGTCTGCGCGGAGGGTTCCTCCAGCGTTTTCAGCAGCGCGTTGGCGGCCGCGCCATTCATCGCGTCGGCCGGGTCGATCAGCGCCACCTGCCAGCCGCCAAACTGGCTGCTCATGGCCAGCCGCGCCGACAGCTCGCGGATCTGCTCGACCACGATCTCACTGCGCTGCACGCCGTCCTTGCGCAGGCCAAAGGTCAGGCCGACGAGATCGGGATGGCTGCCCGCGGCCAGCAGCTGGCAGCTGCGGCAGACGCCGCAGGGCTCGCCCTGCGCGGCGCGTTCGCACAGCAGGCCATGCACGAAGCGCTGCGCGAACGCGCGCTTGCCGAGGCCGGCCGGACCGCACAGCAGCAGCGCGTGCGGCATCGCATCGCGCTGGCGGCGGGCCTGCAGCCGCACCCAGTGTTCGGCGTGCCACGGCAGCACGGTCACGACGGCGCCCCCGCGACGAACAGCTCGGCCAGCGCCGCGCATGCCGCCTGCAGCACGGCTGCCGGCGACTGGCTGGCGTCGATCACCCGGAAGCGCGCCGGCTCGGCCGCCGCGCGCGCACGGTAGCAGGCGCGCACGCGCTCGAAAAAGGCGTCGGTCTCGGTCTCAATGCGGTCGGCGTCGCCGCGGCCGGCGGCGCGCGCGCGCCCGGTCGCCACCGGCAGGTCGAGCAGCAGGGTCAGCTCGGGCTTCAGCCCGGCGCAGGCCCAGCGTTCGAGCTCGGCGATGCGGGATTCCGGCTGGCCACGGCCGCCGCCCTGGTAGGCGTAGCTGGCATCGGCAAAGCGATCGCACAACACCCACTGGCCCGCGCGCAGGGCCGGTTCGATCACCGTGCGCACCAGCTGCGCTCGCGAGGCGAACATCAGCAGCAGCTCGGCCTCGGCACACAGCGCGCGCTCGGCCGGGTCGAGCACGATGGCGCGCACCGCCTCGCCCAGCGGCGTGCCACCGGGTTCGCGCGCCTGCACCAGCGCGATGCCGTGCTGTCCGATGAACTCGCGCAGGCCGGCCAGCAGGGTGCTCTTGCCCGCCCCCTCACCGCCTTCGAGGCTGATGAAACGTCCGCGCGGTGCGCTGGCTGGCGAGGCGCTCATGGGCAATGCTTCCGCTGATAGCAGTCGACGTTGCGGTTGTGTTCTTCCAGCGTATCGGCGAACACGTGCCGGCCATCGCCGCGCGCCACGAAGTACAGCGACTTGCCCGGCGCCGGATGCAGTGCCGCGAGCAGCGCCGGCTTGCCCGGCATCGCGATCGGTGTCGGCGGCAGGCCCGGCCGGGTATAGGTATTGTACGGCGTGTCGGTGGTGAGATCGCTCTTGTGGATGCTGCCGGTGTAGCTGGCGCCCATGCCGTAGATCACGCTGGGGTCGGTCTGCAGCAGCATGTGATCCTCGAGGCGACGAACGAACACGCCGGCGATCCGCGCGCGCTCGTCGGCACGGCCGGTTTCCTTTTCCACGATCGAGGCGAGGATCAGCGCGTCGTACGGCGTGGCCAGCGGCAGATCCTTGTCGCGGCCAGGCCACAGCGTGGCCAGCATCTTGTCCATCGCGGCGTGCGCGCGTTTGAGGATGTCCAGATCGCTGTCGCCCTTGACGTAGGCATAGGTCTCCGGCAGGAAGCGCCCTTCCGGCGCCTCGCCGGGCGCGCCGATGCGCTGCATGATGGTGGCGTCGTCGAGCCCGGCGCTGTCGTGCTTAAGCTTGTCGGCCCGGGCCAGCGCCTGGCGCAGCTCGGCAAAGGTCCAGCCGTCGACGATGGTGAAGTCGTGCTGCAGCACCTTGCCGGTGGCCATGTTGATCAGCAGCTGGCGCGGGGTGATGCCGGGTGGCAGCGCGTATTCGCCCGCGTGCAGCTTGCCGGCCACCCGCATCTGCTCGGCCAGCAGACGCCAGTACAGCGGGCTGGCGGTGCTCAGGCCGCGCTGGCGCAGCTCGTCAACGATGCCCTTGAAGCTGCTGCCGCGTGCGATGTCGATGCTCTCGCCCGCGCTGGCGACCTGCAGCGGCGCGGCGCTGAAGCGGCTGAAGTCGCGCCAGCCGACCAGCAGTGCGCCGCCGATCGCCAGCAGCGCGAGCAGTGCCAGCAGGCGCGGCAGCAGGCGGCCCCGGATCGTCGTGCGGCTCATTCAGCGTGCTCCATCGAAAACCCCAGTGTGCGCCAGTGTTGCTGCAGCTGGCGCGTCAGCGTGCCGACGGCGTAGGCCCGCTCGTCCAGCGTGTGCACCGGCACGATGCCGCGCACGCTCGAACTCAGAAAAATCTCGCTGGCCGACTTCAGCGCGTCCAGCGTCAGCTCGCGCAGCTGCGCTGCCGGGTGTGCTGCCAGCACTTCGGCACGCGCCACGCCGGCCACGCCACAGCGATCCAGCGGCGGCGTCAGCAGCACGCCGTCGACCACCGCGAACAGGTTGGCCATGGTCGCCGAAATCACCCGCCCGTGGGTATCGCACAACACGCCCTCGGCAATCGCCGGATCGCTCCATTCGGCGCGCGCCAGCACCTGTTCGAGCCGATTCAGGTGCTTGATGCCGGCCAGTCGCGGCTGCTCTGCCAGGCGCATGTCGCATACGCGCATGGCCACGCCGCGCGCATGCAGGTCCGGGGGCAGCGGCGGAGGCGCGAACGCAGCCACCACGCGCGTGACCTGCGGGGACGCCGGCGGCGCATAGCCGCGCGCGCCAACGCCGCGGGTCAGGCTGATGCGTACTACCGCTTCCGGCAGGCCCTCGCTGACGGCACGCGCCTCGCGCCACAACTGCGCGGTGTCCGGTACCGGCAGGCCCAGGCGGCGGCAGTCGGTCGTCAGCCGCCGCGCGTGGCGCGACCACAACGGCGCGCTGGCGCCAACCAGACGAACGCTCTCAAACAGGCCATCGCCGTAGGCCAGCCCGCGGTCCAGCGCCGACACCGTGTCGCCGGCAATGCCGTTCACCCGGATGCGCGCGGTCATGCGCCGCTGACTCCCAGCGCGCGCAGCAGCCCGCGCGCCTTGGCGCGGGTCTCGTCCAGTTCGTCCTGCGCCACCGAATCGGCGACGATGCCGGCGCCGGCGCGCAGGCTCACTGCACGGCCGACCTGGGTCAACGTGCGGATCAGGATGTTCAAGTCGAGGTCTCCGTTGCGATCGAGGTAGCCAAGGGCGCCGGTATAAGCGCCGCGCGGGGCGTCTTCCAGGGCCGCGATGATTTCCATGCAGCGCACCTTGGGACAGCCGGTGATGGTACCGCCGGGGAAGGTGGCGGCGATCACTTCGCCCGGGGTCACCTCGGCACGCAGACGCCCGCATACATTGGAAACCAGGTGGTGCACGTGGGCGTAACTCTCCACCACCATCAGCTCGTCGACCGCGACCGTACCGGGCACGCAGACGCGGCCGAGGTCATTGCGTTCCAGGTCGATCAGCATCACGTGCTCGGCGCGCTCCTTCGGGTGCGCGCGCAGCTCGCGGATGCGCCCCGGCTCGTCGTCGCCGGGCAGCCGCGCGCGCGTGCCGGCGATCGGGCGGGTCTGCGCCACGCCGCGACGCACCTCGACCAGCCGCTCCGGCGAGGAGCTGACCACGGCCCAGCCGGGCTGCTGCAGCAGCCCGGCGAACGGTGCCGGATTGGCCCGGCGCAGCGCGGCATGCAGCGATGCCGGCGTGGGCGGCTGATCGAAGCTGACGCGCCACTCGCGCGACAGATTCACCTGGAAGATGTCGCCCGCCTGCAGATGCCCGTGGATGCACGCCACGCCGTCGAGGAAGCGCGCCGGCGCATCTTCCTGGCATGCCTGCGGCAGCGGCAGCGGCGGCAGCGGTGCAGCGACGGTCAGGTCCGCCTGCAGCTGATCGAGCAGGGCTTCCGCGCCGGCTTCGGCCAGCAGGATGGTGCAGTCGCGCGCGTGGTCGACGATCACCGCCGCCGGACAGCGCAGCGCCAGCGCCACCGGCAGCATCGCCGGCCGCTGCAGCTGCAGCCGTGGCTCGATCTCGCCGGCCAGCTCGTAAGCCAGCAGCAACACCCAGCCGCCGTGAAACGGCAGCCCGTCATCCGTCGGCAGCAGCCGTTCGGCCTGCCACGCAGCGTCCAGCGCAGCGAGGAAGCGGCCGTTCCGCCTCTGTCCCGCAGCATCCTGCAGGCAGCCATCGGCGGTCAGCGTCAGCGATTCGCGCGGAAACGCGAACAGGATGTCGTAGCGCGATTGCGCGGTACCGCGCAACGCGCTCTCCAGCAGGCACGGATAGCGCTGCGGAAACGCCGCGGCCGGCGCGAGCAGGTCGCGCCGACCAGGCAGTACGCGGCGATGGCAGTGCACGCTCAGACGCGGCGGAATGCCAGCGTGCCGTTGGTGCCGCCGAAACCGAACGAGTTGGAGATCGCCACGTCGAACTTCGCTGCGCGCGCCGTGTGCGGCACGAAATCCAGATCGCAGCCTTCGCCGGGCTCGTCCAGGTTGATGGTCGGCGGCAGCACCTGGTCGCGCAGCGCCAGTATCGTGAAGATCGCCTCGACGCCGCCGGCCGCGCCCAGCAGGTGGCCGGTGGTCGATTTGGTCGAGCTCATCGCCAGCTGGTAGGCATGCGCGCCGAACACCGCCTTGGCGGCCATCACTTCGCCCACGTCACCCATCGGGGTGGAGGTGCCGTGGGCGTTGACGTACTGCACTTCGGACGGGTTGAGATGCGCATCGCGCAAGGCGTTCTGCATGCAGCGCGCAGCGCCCTCGCCACCCTCGCTGGGCGCGGTCATGTGGAACGCGTCACCGCTCATGCCGAAGCCGGCCAGCTCCGCGTAGATGCGCGCGCCGCGCGCCCTGGCATGTTCGTACTCTTCCAGCATCAGCACGCCGGCGCCATCGGACAGCACGAAGCCGTCGCGGTCCTTGTCCCACGGACGGCTCGCCAGAGTCGGCTCGTCGTTGCGGGTGGACATTGCCTTGGCCGAGCAGAAGCCGGCCATCGCGGTGCCGGTGGTGGCGAATTCGGTGCCGCCGGCAATCATTGCGTCGGCGTCGCCGTACTGGATCATCCGCGCGGCCAACCCGATGTTGTGGGTGGCGGTGGTGCAGGCGGTGACGCAGGCGATGTTCGGCCCCTTCAGGCCAAACATGATCGACAGCTGGCCCGACACCATGTTGATGATCGAGCTGGGCACGTAGAACGGCGACACGCGGCGCGGCCCCTTCGCAGCCAGCTCCAGCGTGGTTGCCTCGATGGTGTACAGGCCGCCGATGCCGGCGCCGACCGCCACGCCGATGCGCGGCGCGTTCGCTTCGGTCACTTCCAGCCCGGAGTCGCGCAAGGCCTGAGTGCCCGCGGCAACACCGTAATGGATGAACGGGTCCATCTTCTTCACGTCCTTGGCCGGCATCCACTGGGCTGGATCAAAACCGCTGACCTGCCCGGCAATGCGCGTGGCATAGGCCGTGGTATCGAAGTGGGTCACCGGACCGATGCCGCTGACGCCCTTCATGACATTATCCCAGGCGGTGCCGAGGTCGTTGCCAACCGGCGAAATGATGCCCATGCCGGTCACTACCACGCGTCGCTTGCTCATGCTGGTCTTCCTTCGTGATTCCGTGAAACTGCCGCTGTCGGCAGGTGCTCCGCGGCAGCGGCCGCGGACACGTCATCCGCTCGGTGAAGGCGCGCTTTCTGTGCACCATACGGGGTCGGACGTTGCAAAATGCAGAAACGAAAACTGCGCCAGGTCGGCGCAGCGTTCGACAGGATCGGCAGGGTGGTCGGCGGCATGCAATGCCTCGGCCAGCGCCGATCGGATGCGGCAGGATCAGTCCTTCGAGTGCGCCTTGATGTAGTCGACGGCCTGCTGCACGGTGGTGATCTTCTCGGCGTCTTCGTCCGGAATCTCGGTCTCGAACTCTTCCTCGAGCGCCATCACCAGCTCCACCGTATCGAGCGAATCGGCGCCCAGATCGTCCACGAACGAAGCATTCGCTGTGACTTCATCCTCTTTCACGCCCAGCTGCTCGATGACGATTTTCTTGACGCGCTCTTCGATGGTGCTCATGTTGCCCATACCTCTCAAGGAGTAATAGTTGTGAGTCTGCGCCGGCGGTTGCCGGCCAAGGCCGGCGGCATTGTAGTGGCTTAGACGCGCAGCCGCCACGATTCGCCAATGCAGGAGGTCCGCCAGCCTTCAGGGCCGGCGCCAAAGCGCGATTGTCGCCTAAAACGCAGCCGCTGGCGACTGCCGCGGTCATCGGGCTAGGCCATGTACATGCCGCCGTTGACGTGCAGCGTCTCGCCAGTGATGTAGGCCGCCGCCGGCGAAGCCAGGAATCCGACCGCCTTGGCGATATCGGCCGCTTCGCCCAGCCGACCCAGCGCGATCTGCCCCAGCAGCGCCTGTTTCGATGTTTCCGGCAGCGCTCGCGTCATGTCGGTGTCGATGAAACCCGGCGCCACCACGTTGACGGTGATGCCGCGGCTGCCGATTTCGCGCGCCAGCGACTTGGAGAACGCGATGATGCCGGCCTTCGCCGCCGCGTAGTTGGACTGACCCGGATTGCCGGTCAGACCGATCACCGAGGCGATCGAGATGATGCGCCCCTTGCGTGCCTTCATCATGCCGCGCATCACCGCCTTGGACGTGCGGTAGACCGAGCTGAGATTGGTATCGAGGATCACGTTCCAGTCCTCTTCGCGCATGCGCATCAGCAGCTGGTCGCGGGTGATGCCGGCGTTGTTGACCAGGATGGTGATCGCGCCGAACTCCTTGCCGATGCCGTCGATCAGCGCCTCGACTGCCGCACCATCGGTGACATCGAGCATGCGGCCGTGACCGCCGTGCGCGGCCAGCCGCGCCCCGATCGCCGCCGCGCCGCTGTCGCTGGTGGCGGTGCCGATCACGGTGGCGCCCTGCGCCGCCAGCTCGTCGGCAATCGCCGCGCCAATGCCGCGGCTGGCGCCGGTGACCAGGGCGATTTCGCCTTGCAGTGGATTGCTCATGGGATGGATTCCTGTGGTGCCAGAAGGATGGGATTCAGCAAGGGCAGATCATGCGCCCGCGACGCCGCTCACGCCCATTCGGCACGCGCGGCATCCAGCTCGGCGGGCGTGCCGATGGCGCGCGCCTCGATGGCCTTGTCGATGCGCTTGATCAGCCCGCTCAGCACTTTGCCCGGGCCGCACTCGGCGACCCGCGTGGCGCCACCCGCGGCCAGCGCCTGCACGCATCCGCTCCAGCGCACCGGCAGATACAGCTGGCGCTGCAGCGCGCCGCGGATCTCCTCCACCGTGCCGTAGCTGCGCGCCTCGGCGTTTTGCACCACCGGCATGGCCGGCAGCTGCCAGCGGATCGCGGCCATCCGCTCGCCCAGGCGCTCGGCCGCTTCGCGCATCAGCGCGCAGTGCGAGGGTACCGAAACGGCCAGCCGGATCGCCTTCTTCACGCCCAGCTCGGCCAGTCGCGCCAGCGCCCGGTCGACCGCCTCGGCGTGCCCGGCGATCACCAGCTGACCGGGCGAGTTGTAGTTGGCCGGCGCGACGACCTGGCCGTGCGCCACCTCGTCACACACGGCGGCGGTCTGCGCATCGTCGCCACCGAGGATCGCCGCCATCGCACCCACCCCCGCCGGCACGGCGGCCTGCATCAGGCGGCCGCGCGCGGCCACCAGCGCCGCGGCGTCATGCAGCGAGAGCGCGCCCGCGCACACCAGCGCGCTGTATTCGCCCAGGCTGTGACCGGACAGCTGCGCCGGCTGCGCGCCGCCCAGCTTCTGCCACACGCGCCAGTTGGCGACGCTGGCCGCCAGCAGCGCCGGCTGCGTGTGTTCGGTGCGGTTGAGCTGATCCTCCGGCCCCTGCTGGCTCAGCGCCCAGAGATCCACGCCCGCGCCGGCCGAAGCCTCAGCGAAGATCGCCCGTACCTCGGTGTGCGCGGCAGCGAGTTCCGCCAGCATGCCGACCGATTGCGAACCCTGGCCGGGAAATACGAAGGCAAGCGAAGAAGCGTTCAAGGTCATCGGGGTACATCTGGTTACGGTGGAGGCGCGCATGGTGCCAGCATCGCCAGCCATACGCATCGGTATTACGGCGGGCGCGACTGCAGCCGCGATGCTCTGGCCCTGATGCATTCATGCCGCAAAGCATCGCGACTTAAGTCGCTCCCACGGGAGCTGGCATCACGCGGCAGGCTAGTAGCGCAGCAGCGCCGAGGCCCAGGTGAAGCCACCGCCAAAGGCTTCCAGCAGCAGGTTTTGGCCGCGCTGCACCTTGCCCGAACGCACCGCGTAGTCGAGCGCCAGCGGCACCGAGCCGGACGAGGTGTTGGCGTGCTTGTCGACCGTCACGATCACGCGGTCCATCGACATCTTCAGCCGCTTGGCGGTTGCGTCGATGATGCGCAGGTTGGCTTGATGCGGAATCAGCCAGTCGATGTCCGACTCCTGCATGCCGGCGGCCTGCAGGGTTTCCTCGACCAGCGAGTCGAGCGTCTTCACCGCCACCTTGAACACCTCGCGGCCGGACATGCGGATGCGCACGCCGTGGTTGGGCTCGTCGGTGAAACCCACCGACACGCCGACCGGGTTGTACAGCAGGTCCTTGTAGCCACCATCGGCATGCAGGCAGGTGGCGTAGATGCCAGGCTCGCTGGAGGCCTCCAGCACTACCGCGCCGGCACCGTCGCCGAACAGCACGCAGGATTCGCGCTCGGTCCAGTCAACCATCCGGGTCAGCGTCTCGGCACCGATTACCAGCACCTTCTTCGACTGCCCGCTGCGGATGAACTTGTCCGCCACGCCGAGCGCATAGACAAAGCCCGAGCACGCCGCATTGACGTCGAACGCGGCGCAACCGTTGGCGCCGAGGCGATGCTGCACGAGGCAGGCGGTGGAGGGGAAGATCAGATCCGGGGTCGTGGTGCCCAGCACGATCAGATCCAGCTCGGACGCCTTGACGCCAGCAGCCTCCAGCGCATTCTGCGCCGCCTGGAAGGCCAGGTCACCGGTGGTTTGACCGTCAGCGGCGATGTGGCGCTGGCGGATGCCGGTCCGGCTGTGGATCCACTCGTCGGTGGTATCGACGATCTTTTCCAGGTCGGCATTGGTGACCACACGCTCCGGCAGCGCGCTGCCGGTGGCGATGATGCGGGCATAGATCGGGGGCATTCGGCTATCCATCAACAAAACGGGGGATCGAGCGACGGCAACGCGAGCAACTCTGCACCACGTTACGTTCCGACGCGGATGAACGCAAAACGGCGCGTTGCCGCGCCGTTTTGCACGATCGTGGACCGGAGCATGCGGAAGCCGCCCCGGCGCCGATCAATCCTCGACCGACACGGCCGATTTGGTCTCGATCACTTTCTTGCCACGGTAGTAACCGTCCTTGGTGACGTGGTGGCGCAGATGCACTTCACCACTGGTCGGATCGGTCGACAGCTGCACGGTCTTCAGCGCATCGTGCGAGCGGCGCATGCCGCGGGTGGATGGGGTGCGGCGGCTCTTGGCAACGGCCATGGTAGTTCTCCAGCGGAAACTTGATGATCTTGATCGGCATGAGCCGGATCGGATGATCCGGCTCGGTGGTTACTTCTTCAGTTCGCGCAGTACCGCGAACGGATTGTCGGAGCGACGCTCGCCGGCGGTAAACGCATCCGGCTCGTGCCCTGTCACTTCGTCGGGCAGGCTGCTGTCCGGGTTGACCGGCACCAGCGGCAGCGCCAACAACAATTCGTCTTCTATCACATCGGCGGGATTCAACCGGCCGTCCGCGGCCACCAGCAGCGGCTCGCAGTCCGGTGGCAAGCCCGCCTCGTCGCGCTCCTGCCTGATCAGGCCAAGCCGGGCATCCACCGCGACCGGCAGCACGAACGGTTCCAGCGTGCGCTGACAGGTCAGCGTCAGCGACGTCCGGGCGCGCACGTCGACGTACTCCGTGCCCATCTCGTCACGCCCGAAATCCAGCGCAAACCGCACCTCTCCCTCGCTGCTGGCCAGCAGTTCGCACAGGCGCGACATCGCCGCGACGGGCAGGGTTCCCTCGAACGAACGCCGCGCCGAGACCATGCGCCATGCATCCACGGACTCTGGCAGTGTCACGGACATAAGCCGCGAATGGTAGGTTCGGCGTCCATCGAAGTCAACCAGCGCGGCGTCCCGACAGGCCTGCACGGGGGCAGCGAATACGCATTTTGCCTGATCCGGCATCGATGCGGCAGACTTCACCCTCACGCCTGCCGAGCCGCCCGCCTTGAATGTCCCGCTGATATCCGGCGCCGTTGCCCTGCTGGCGCTGCTGCTGATTGCCACCGGCTGGTGGCTGCGACAGCGCTGGCGCCGCGCCCGCAGCGGCAGCCTGCAGCAACTGCTGGATCTCGCCGACCGGCTGGAGGCGGATCTGAAAACCTGCCGCGCCGGCCTGCAGCAGGCGCATGCGGTGATGTCGCTCAACCCCGACCTGCCCGCCGCCAGCGAGCAGGATGCGCAGCACGCGATCGACGCAGGGCTGCGCGCGCTGCTGCAGCAGCGACTGTGGATCCGCGACCGTTCGCCACAGGCCAGCCAGACCGAACTGGATGCCGCCGCCCGCTCGATGCAGGCCACCGGCGAGCGCCTGCAACCGCTGCTGCAGGCGCTGACCAGGGCCCAGCATGATCTGAACCACGCCATGCGAGAGCATATCCGGCGGGATCCGGATACATGATGGCGGCCGCTCAGCCAACGCTCCGGCTGGTCCTGGGCTCGACCTCGCGCTATCGCGCCGAGCTGCTGCGCCGCCTGTGCGCGGAGTTCGAGCAGCGCGCACCGGGCACCGACGAATCAGTTCGGGCCGATGAGGCGCCAGCAACCCGCGCGCAGCGACTCGCCGTGGCCAAGGCTGATGCAGCCGCCATCGGCCTTGATGACGCCGTGGTGATCGGCTCCGATCAGGTCGCCGAACTGGATGGCCGGCTGCTGGACAAGCCCGGCACGGTCGCGCAGGCCTGCGCACAGCTCGCCGCCAGCCGTGGACGCCTGCTGCAGTTTCATACGGCCGTCTGCGTGCTGGATACCCGCAGCGGCCGCCGGCAGCTGCACGTCGACCTTACCCGCGTGCGCTTTCGCAACCTCAGCAAGGCGGAAATCATCCGCTATGTCGAACGCGAACAGCCGCTGGACTGCGCCGGCAGCTTCAAAGGCGAAGGCCTCGGCATCTGCCTGTTCGAGCAGATCGACAGCCACGATCCCACCGCGCTGATCGGCCTGCCGCTGATCGCGCTGGCGCGGCTGCTGCGCGAGTGCGGCATGCAGCTGCCCTAGCCCCGCGGCGGTTCGCCACGGCCCCGCAGCGAACGCTACACTGCAGCGGAAGCGCTGGCCACGCGTCGCGCGCCCTGACGATCAAAGAAGACCCATGGCTGCTACGACCCCGATACGCGACGACCACCTGCAGCAGCGGCTGGACGCGGCGATAGCCCAGGTCAACCGCGTGCTGCTGGGCAAGCCGCGCCAGGTGAAGCTCGCCTTCGCCTGCCTGATCGCCGGCGGCCACCTGCTGCTTGAGGACGTCCCCGGCGTCGGCAAGACCACCCTCGCCCACGCGCTCGCGGTTACCTTCGCGCTTGATTTCCAGCGCGTGCAGTTCACCAGCGATCTGCTGCCGTCGGACATCATCGGAGTCAGCATCTACGAGCGCGAGAACGGCCAGTTCCGCTTTCACCCGGGGCCGATCTTCACCGGGTTGCTGCTGGCCGACGAAATCAACCGCGCCAGCCCCAAGACGCAAAGCGCGCTGCTGGAAGCGATGGCGGAAAACCAGGTCACTGTGGACGGCCAGACGCATGTGCTGGCGCAGCCGTTCTTCGTGGTGGCCACGCAGAATCCGCTGGATCTCAACGGCACCTTTCCGCTGCCCGACTCGCAGCTCGACCGGTTCATGCTGCGGCTGTCGCTGGACTATCCGGATGCCACCGCCGAGCGCGCGCTGCTGACCGGCAGCGACCGCCGCGACCTGCTGGCCCAGCTCGAACCGCAGCTCGACGGCGCCGCGCTCACCGCCCTGCACCAGCGCGCGCAGACGATCACCGCCAGCAGCGCCCTGCTCGACTACCTGCAGGCGCTGCTCGCGGCCAGCCGCCGGCACGCCGACATCCGCGTGGGCCTGTCGCCGCGCGCCGGCCTGGCCCTGCTCGGCGCGGCGCGCGCGTGGGCGCTGCTCAGCGGCCGCCACCACGTGCTGCCGGAAGACCTCCAGGCGCTGTTCGTGCCGCTCGCCGCGCATCGCCTGCTGCCGGCGCGCGGCACGCAAGGCGACACGCTGGCACGACAGCTGCTGGCCGAGGTGGCAGTGGATTGATGCGCGGCCTGCCGCAGCGCCTGCAGGCATGGGCCGAGCGTCGGCTGCCCGCGCTCACCCGCTACCGGCAGCCGGAGCCGCTGCCGATCGAGCTGCATCGACGGCGCATCTACATCGTACCCACGGGTTTCGGCATCGGCTTTGCGGTGCTGCTGCTGGTGATGCTGGTCGGCGCCCTGAACTACGCCAACAACGCCGCGCTTCTGCTCACCTGCCTGCTCGGCGCCGCCAGCGCCACCAGCATGCTGGTGGCCTTTCGCAACCTGGACGGCCTGCGCCTGCGCCAGATCCTTGCCGGGCACGCCTGCGCCGGCGAACTGCTGCAGCTCACCGTGGTGTTCGAATCGGTGCGTCCGCGCAGCGCGATCCGGCTCGATCTGGAAGGCCAGTGCACGGCCTTCGCGGTCGCGGCCAACCAGGTCACTTCGGTCAAACTGGCGCTGCCCACCCGCCAGCGCGGCTGGCAGCCGCTGCCGCGCCTGCGGCTGTGGAGCAGCTGGCCGCTGGGCATGTTCCGCGCCTGGAGCTGGCTGCA
>JAJXTX010000024.1:2083-6233 GCA_021783385.1 Pseudomonadota bacterium | reverse complement strand
GCCGCGCTGGCTGAAACTGCCGCTGCTGGCCATGCTGACGCTGGCGGTGATCATCTACTACGGCAGCGTGTTCGGGCGCGAACCCGGCACGGCGCTGGCGGTCGGGCTGCTGATCCTGAAGCTGCTGGAGACCGAGGCGCCGCGCGACGTGCGCGTCGGTGTCGGCTTTGCCTGCTTTGCACTGATGTCGGCGCTGCTGTTCGGTCAGGGCATGCTGGCCACGCTGCTGGTGGCGCTGGGCCTGCTGCCGGCGCTGGCGACCCTGCGCGCGCTGGAACCGGCGCCGGAGCCCGCCACGCTCGCGCGTAGCCTGCTGCCGGGGCTGGGCCTGCTCGGCGTGGCGCTGCCGCTGGCGCTGCTCGGGTTTTTGCTGGTACCGCGGCTGAGCTCGCCGCTGTGGGGTGCGCCGGCATCCGATCAGGCGCGCACCGGCCTCAGCGATTCGATGTCGCCGGGCAACTTCACCGAACTGCTCACCGACGACCGGCCAGCGCTGCGGGTGAGTTTCGACGGCCCGCCACCGGCGCCGGACCAGCGCTATTTCCGCGCCTACGTGATGTGGCACTTCGACGGCCGCAGCTGGCGCTACCTCGGCCCCGGCCGCCAGCGCGCGGTCGCGCCGGCGCCGATCGCGGTGGCCGCCTCGATCGGCTACCGGATCAGCCTGCTGCCGACCCACCAGCGCGTGCTGCCCACGCTCGACGTGCCGCTGGCAGCGCCGGCCGGCGCCCGCCTGCGCAGCGATCGTGAAGTGTTCGCCGACAAGCCGGTGAACGATCCGCTCAGCTATGCGCTGCGCTCGGCGCTGCGCTATCGGCTGCAGCCGCAGCTGGATGATCGCTCGCGGCGGCTCGGGCTGCTGCTGCCGGTGGGCTACAACCCGCGCACGCTGGCGCTGGCCCGCCAGTGGCGGCAGCGCTACGGCAGCGACGATGCCGCGATCGTGCGGGCGGCGCTGGCGCTGTTCCACAACGGCGGCTTCCACTACACGCTGGCGCCGGCGCCGCTGGGCCGCAACGCGGTGGACGACTTCCTGTTCGACACGCGCGAGGGCTTCTGCGAGCACTACTCGTCCGCGTTCACGGTGCTGATGCGCGCGGCCGGCATTCCGGCGCGGGTGGTCACCGGCTACCAGGGCGGCTACTGGAACAAGCTGGGCCAGTACCTGCTGCTGCGCAACTCCGATGCACATGCCTGGAGCGAAGTGTGGCTGACCGGCCGCGGCTGGGTGCGCGTCGATCCCACCGCCGCGGTGCGCCCGGAGCGCGTGGCGCTGGGCGCCGCGGCCGCGGCCGGCAACCAGCTGGCGTGGTACCGCAGCGACTGGCTGCAGGGCCTGCGCAATCGCTGGGACATCGTCAACCGCTGGTGGGATCAGGGCGTTGTAGGTTTCGATGCGCTGCGTCAGCGCGGCCTGCTGACGCCGTTCGGCATCCGCGACACCGATAGGACGATGCTAGGCATGCTGCTGGCGATCAGCAGCGTGCTGTTCATCGCGATCGGACTGGCGTGGGCGCTGCTGCGCCGGCCGTCACACGATCCGCTGCGCGCTGCCCTGCGCGTGCTGGAGCGTAAGCTGGCACGGTGCGGCATCACCCGACGCAGCGGCGAGGGACCGCAGCACTACCTGCGCCGGGCAGCGCGCGCATTACCGGCTCAGCGCGAGGAGCTGCGTCGCCTTAGCGCGACTTACCTGGAGCTACGCTACGGCCGTGACCAACCAGCGCCTGAACCACTGCGAGCCTTGCGCCGCGCGGTGCGGAATTTTCGGGCCACCAACGTGGTCAAATGACACCGACGCGGCGGCGCCCACGCCTTCCGCCCATGCTGGAGAAACCGCGATGCCTCTTTATCGTCCGCTGACCCTGGTCGCCGCCCTCGCCCTGCTCGGCGGCTGCGCGACCATTCCCAAACCGCTGGAAGGAAACTTCACCAACCTCTCCACCGCCGCCGCCCAGCAGGGGGGCGCCGGCGGCACTCGCGTGCGCTGGGGCGGCGAGATCATCAAGACCGAACCGGGTCCGCAGCAGACCTGCTTCTATCTGCTCTCGCGCCCGCTGGACAGCCAGGCCCGTCCGCTGAGCGGCAGCGCCGGGGACAACCAGGGACGCTTCGTCGCCTGCCGCGACGGCTTCTATGATCCGGAGGTGTTCACCCGCGGACGCGAGCTGACGGTCACCGGCACGCTGCACGGCACGCTGTCGCAGAAGGTCGGCGATTACGACTATGCCTACCCGCGCGTGGAAGCGGATGTGGTGTATCTGTGGCCCAAGCGTGTGCCGGTGGTGAATTACCCGTCGGGCTTCTACGACCCGTTCTGGGGTCCGGGCTGGGGCCCGGGTTACTACGGGCCATGGGGCTATCCGTACTGGGGCGGCCCGAACGTGATCGTGGTGCGGCCGTTGCCGCCACCGCCGCCGCCGCCACCGCTGCACTGAAACAAACCCATCGAAAGACGCCGGCTTCGCGCCGGCGTCTCTTTGCACGTCGCGGCCGAATCAGCCCGGCGGCCAGTGCAGGCGGCGCCCCGCCAGCAGGTGCACGTGCAGGTGGAACACGGTCTGGCCACCGTCCGCATTGCAGTTGATCACGGTGCGATAGCCCTGTTCGGCAAAACCCTCCTGCCTGGCGTAATCGGCCGTGGCGAGCAGCAGCTTGCCGAGCAGTTCGGCGTCCGCGGGCGTCGCATCGTTGAGCGTGGCCAGCGTCGTTTTCGGAATGAACAGCACATGCACCGGCGCTTGCGGATTCAGGTCGCGAAACGCCAGCACCGCATCGTTCTCGTAGACGATCTCGGCCGGAATCTCGCGGCGGACGATCTTGCTGAAAATGGTCTCGGCCATGGCCTGTTCTCCGTCGGTGTCAGTCAAGCAGCTGGCGGCCGCCGAAGGCGTGCGCCAGCGTGCTGCGGTCCACATATTCCAGTTCGCCACCCAGCGGCACGCCGTGCGCCAGCCGGGTCGGCCGCACGCCGCCGGCGCGCGCCAGCTGCGCCAGGTAATGCGCAGTGGCCTCGCCTTCGACGGTGGGGTTGGTGGCGATGATCAGCTCCTCGATCTCGCCCTCGCCCAGGCGCCGGGTGAGCTGGGCCAGCCCCAGCTCCTCCGGCCCGAGGCCATCCAGCGGCGACAGCCGTCCCATCAGCACGAAGTACTGGCCGCGATAACCGGTGGCCTGCTCGATCGCCGCCAGATCGGTCGGCGACTCCACCACGCACAGCAGCTGCCGCTCGCGGCTGCTGCTGGCGCACAGCGTGCACAGCGGCGTCTCGCTGAAATTGCGGCACTGACCGCAGTGGCCGATCTGCCGCATCGCCCGCTCCAGCGCCGCGGCCAGTTTGAGGCCGCGCTCGCGCTCGCGCTCCAGCAGATGGAAGGCCATCCGCTGCGCGCTCTTGCCACCCACACCGGGCAGGCAGCGCAGCGCTTCGATCAGTTCGGCGAGCAGGGGGGAGCCGCTCATTCAACCAACATCCGGGGGCGGCAATGCCGAGGCCGGAGCCAAGCCATGCATACTTCTGATCGACCGACTCCCCATTCTCGATGCCCGCCTCAAAACGGCATCTTGAAGCCGGCCGGCAGGTTCATCCCGGCAGTGACGCCGCCGAGCCTGTTCTTGCTGACCTCGGCCACCTTGTTCACCGCATCGTTGACTGCCGCGGCGACCAGGTCCTCGGCCATCTCCGGATCGTCGGCGAATGCCTGGCGGTCGATCTGCACCCGCCGCACCTCGTGCGCGCCGGTCATCACCACGCTGACCAGGCCGCCGCCGGCGCTGCCGGTGACTTCCAGCTTGGCGATTTCCTCCTGCGCGCGCTTCATGTCTTCCTGCATGCGCTGGGCCTGCTGCATCAGCTGACCGATCTGTCCTCTCATCACACTGCTCCGGGTTCAATCATCAGGGTTCAATGGGCAAGCGGCTTGACCGACTGCGGCAGCACCCGCGCGCCGAATTCGCGCTTCAGCGACTGCACCAGCGGATCGCCCTCGATGGACTGCTCCGCATCGGACTGCGCCTGGTCACGGGCCTGGGCCGCGCGCGCGGCAGGCGTCTCGGCGACCGCCGCCTGCGCGCCGGTGATGAAGCGCAAGCGGATGCGCTCGCCCAGCACCGCGCTGATGCGCTCCTCCATCTGGCTGACCATCGGCTC
>JAJXTX010000024.1:0-1983 GCA_021783385.1 Pseudomonadota bacterium | reverse complement strand
AGGATGTGACGCATCTGGCCGGCGATCTGTTCCGGCAGCAGCCGCTTCAGATTGAACTTCAGGCAGCGCGACAGCACCGTCACCGGCAGCTTCTGCGGGTCGGTGGTGGCGAGCAGGAACTTCACGTGCGGCGGCGGTTCCTCCAGCGTTTTAAGCAGCGCGTTGAACGCGTTCCTGGACAGCATGTGCACCTCGTCGACCAGGTACACCTTGAAGCGACCGCGCGAGGGCGCGTACTGCGCGTTCTCGATCACCTCGCGCACGTCGTCCACACCGGTATTGCTGGCGGCGTCGATCTCCAGCAGATCGACAAAGCGGCCCTCGTCCACCGCCGTGCACACCGAGCACGCGCCGCACGGGTCGGCCGACTGCCCGCGCTCGCAATTCAGCGACTTGGCGAAGATGCGTGCGATGGTGGTCTTGCCGACGCCACGGGTGCCGGTAAACAGGTAGGCGTGATGCATGCGCCCACTGTCGAGCGCGTTGGTGAGCGCGCGCACCACGTGCTCCTGCCCGACCAGTTCGGCGAACTTGCGCGGTCGCCACTTGCGTGCGAGTACCTGATAAGACATTCCGTACCACCTTGGGGCGAATGTCGATTGTGCCAAGTCGAGGCGGGTTTCGGTAGGCGCGGTGTCAGCCGCCAGCGGCCGGCCGGCAATCGGTCCCGCAGCCGTTCAACCGAAAAGGCGGCGGCCCCGCCAGCCACACTCCGGCACCCGAATCATTCGCTACCGTTGCTTCCTTCCGGACCTGGCGGAGTTTGCGAACTATCGTCGCGGAGGGACCGACGGGGCCACCATAGACGTGGGCTTCTGAGCCCGGGAACTGACGGGCCAGGCCCGTTTCAACAGTTGGCGGAGAGAGCGGGATTCGAACCCGCGATACGTTTGACCGTATACACACTTTCCAGGCGTGCTCCTTCAACCACTCGGACACCTCTCCGTTTGCAACAGCACCGCATCAACAACACGAGCGACCAGCACGAGCGGGATGGCTCGGCTCATCCTGAGCCTCCTCGCCGGCGTGGGGCAACCTGCAGCTGTCCAGATCGGCGCCCGACCCATCAGCCGAAGACGCGATACGTTTGACCGTATGCCCCGCTTCGCGCGGGCTTTCACAACCACTCGGACGGTTTTGCGGATCAATCATTCCCGCCGAGACATCCGACCCGGCAAAGAAGCGGAATCATAGCGACAGGGGCCAGTGCAGGCAAGCTGTGCAAGCAAGCGACTGGCCGGCCGGTGGTCATGCCCGGGCGGGCGGCGGCCGTTGCCATCCGCTGCGCCTGATCGGGTTTGCGTGTCTGGTTCAGATTCCGGCCGAAGCGTTGGAACCCGCAACGCGCAGCTCCCTCGGCAGGGCGAAGGTGATGTTCTCCGGTTCGCCATCCAGCTCGCGCACCTCGCCGGCGCCCCACGACTGCAGGCGGGCGATGACATCGCGCACCAGCTTGTCCGGTGCCGAGGCGCCGGCGGTGAGGCCGATGTGCTCGACGCCGTCGAGCCAGTCGCGCCGGATGTGTTCGGCGCCATCGATCAGGAACGAGCGCACACCCTGCTTCTCGGCCAGTTCGCGCAGACGGTTGGAGTTGGAGCTGTTGACCGAGCCGACCACCAGCATCAGGTCGACCGCCTCCGCGAGGCGGCGCACGGCGTCCTGGCGATTCTGCGTGGCGTAGCAGATGTCGTCCTTGCGCGGCCCCTCGACGTCGGCAAACTTCGCCCGCAAGGCCTCGATGATCGCCTTGGTGTCGTCC
Organism: Pseudomonadota bacterium; assembly: GCA_021783385.1. Taxonomy (GTDB): domain Bacteria; phylum Pseudomonadota; class Gammaproteobacteria; order Xanthomonadales; family Rhodanobacteraceae; genus Rhodanobacter. The sequence continues at coordinate 224 of JAJXTX010000024.1, read as the reverse complement.
ACCGACAGGGTGGTCTGGGTGACGTAGGACAGCAGATGCGGAAACTTCGGCGCCAGCCGCGACACGCAGTCCAGCGATTCGACCAGCAGGATCTCGCCGACGTTGGCCGGGTTCCACTGGCCCATGGTGCCCTCGACTTCCGGATGGCCGGCGTGGCCGATCAGCACCACGCTGCGACCGATGCGGCCAAGCCGGGCCACTTCCATGTGCACCTTGGTGACCAG
>JAJXTX010000213.1 GCA_021783385.1 Pseudomonadota bacterium | reverse complement strand
TGAGGCGAGCAGGTCGGCGACACGCGCGGACCAGAGTGAATCCGGGCTGGTCCGGCGCATGACATACGCCAGCAACACGAGGGTGTTGTAGACGCGGCGATTTTGCGGCGGGTCCGGCTGCAGTTGCGCCACCAGTCCCGCGGGTCTGGCAGGAAAATCGAGCTGGTTGATCAGCAGCGGCCTGTCCCACAGTCGCCCGTGATGGGCACAGACGTTGCGTACATAGTTGATGTGCCGCACGAAGGAACAGAACGGCGTTTCATGCAAATCGTAGGCATCGGCGATCCGCTGGCGATGCGGGTGGCGGCGAATGCTGCTGAGCCACTTGGACAGGTCGCCCAGCATCATGGATTCGCACAGCGCCCAAATCGGTGGCTCCTCGTTCCGATCCAGGTAGCGCAGCAGATACGGTTCCTTGCGCTCGGCGTAGAGCCGCTCGACACCGGCCAGCAAACGCTCGTGATTGCCGGTAAAGAGGCTGGCATCCCGATATGCCGAAGGACCGGCCAGATGCGCCAGCACATAGGCCCAATGGGTGCGCAACGAAACCTCGAATCGTTCGACAGCATCCATGACCTCGACCCGCAGGCGTCGATCGAAGTCGTACAGCGCGAGTACCGCCTCGAAGGTCGTGCCGGCGGCAAACTGATCGGGACCGGTTTCGAAAACGAACCAGTAGCCGCGGAGGCGGTAATAATTCAGATGCAACAGGGCATGCGCCGCCTGCGCCTTATCGGCAATGAGCATCCCGCGATCACGCAGCCGGTCGATCTGCTGCTCGACGGTCAGGGCGGGCTTGGTGGTCGGAATGCGCGGTGCAGTCACGCGGCCACCCCGAAAAAAAAGAACCCGCCAAAATGCGCGTGCAGACCGAAGTCCACAGAGGCGAGGCGGGTATGATTGCGATCAATTGTAGGGTCGGCGGCGCTGTTCAACAAGCCGGCGACCGGTTTGCCGTTCATGCGCCCAGCTCCGCGATCATCGTCAGAATCCGGTCCGTGGTCTGCTTCAGCTCCGCATCGATCACTTCCAGCGCACGCGGCGGCTCGAACACGTAGAAGTGGCGGTTGAAGGGGATCTCGTAGCCGACCTTGCTCTTGGCCTCGTCGATCCAGGCATCGGGTGCGTGCGGCAGCACTTCGCGTTCGAAGTAGGCCTGGATGTCTTCGCCCAGCGGCACGTTCTCGGTGTCGCGCAATGAACTGTCCGGCTGCGGTTGGCCCTTGGCCTTGCCCTTCTGGCCCAGCAGCACCTTGCCGGCCTCGTCGCGCAGCGGGCGCTCGACGGTGAGGGTGGTGTAGCCGAAGTCCTGGTTCTTGAAGATGCGTGCGATGGGGACAACCTTGACCTTGCCGCCGGCGGGCGGCGCGGGGGCGAATTCGGCGGCGGCGATCACCTGGCGGGCGACCTCCTTGCCGTCGGCGTCGAATACAGTGGCCAGCTCGGCTTCGGCGAACTCACCGAAGAGTTGGGTGACGGTGGCGATGTGCTCGTCGCTCATCTCCTTGCGCTTGCTGCCCAGGCTCTTGCGCATCTTCTGCCAGAAGCTGCCGGCGTCGATCAGCTGCACGGTGCCCTTGCGGTCGTCGGGCTTCTTGTTGGAGATGATCCACACGTAGGTGGCGATGCCGGTGTTGTAGAACATGTCGGTGGGCAGGCCGATGATGGCTTCCACCAGGTCGTTCTCCAGCACGTAGCGGCGGATCTCGCTTTCGCCACTGCCCGCCCCGCCGGTGAACAGCGGCGAGCCGTTGAGCACGATGCCGAAGCGGCTGCCGCCGTCCACCGCGGGGCGCATCTTGGCGACCAGGTGCATCAGGAACAGCATGGAGCCGTCGGACACGCGCGGCAGGCCGGGGCCGAAGCGGCCGTCGAAGCCTTTCTCCTCATGCTCCCTGCGCACCACCTTCTCGACCTTTTTCCACTCCACGCCGAACGGCGGGTTGGACAGCATGTAGTCGAACTTGCGCCCGCTGTGGCCGTCCTCGCTGAGCGTGTTGCCGGCGACCATGTTGGCCACGTCCTGGCCGCGGATCAGCATGTCGGCCTTGCAGATGGCGTAGGACTCGTCGTTCAACTCCTGCCCGTACAGGGTGAGCCGCGCATCGGGGTTGTGCTGCAGCAGGTGCTCGGCGGCGACCGAGAGCATGCCGCCCGTCCCTGCCGTCGGATCATAAATCGTGCGCACCACGGCGTTGCCGGGCGCCAGCACGTCGTCGTCCTCGATGAAGATGAGGTTGACCATCAGGCGGATCACTTCGCGCGGGGTGAAGTGATCGCCGGCGGTTTCATTGGAGTCCTCCGCGAACTTGCGGATCAGCTCCTCGAACACCGTTCCCATCTGCGCGTTGTCCACTGCGTCCGGATGCAGGTCGATGTGGGCGAATTTCTCGGTGACCAGATACAGCAGGTTGGCCTTGGCCAGCCGCTCGACCTGGGTGTAGAAATCGAAGCGCTCGAAGATGTCGCGCGCGGCCGGCGAGAACGCCTGGATGTAGGCGTAGAGGTTCTGGCGGATATGGTCCTGGTCGCCCAGCAACTTGGGCAGATCGAGCGGCGAGGTGTTGTAGAACGACTTGTTGCCCGACTTGCGCAGCAGGAACTGATCGGGATTGAGGCCGGCCTGCTCCTTGGCTTCCTTTTCCGTCAACACCGCCCGCTTGGTCGGCTCCAGCACGCAGTCCAGCCGGCGCAGCACGGTGAACGGCAGGATCACGCGGCCGTATTCGGACCGCTTGTAGTCGCCGCGCAGCAGGTCGGCGACCGACCAGATCAGGGCGGAGAGGGAGGTTTGATTCATGGTTGTGCTGCTTTCCTTGGCAGTCGGTCTGGCGCAGTAGACGCCTTCACCGCCGCGAAGCGCGCTTCGCGGCCGGCCGTGGTTGCCCCGAGGTGATGCGGTTCACCGGGATGCTCAGGAACCGTACGTCAGACGGTGCCTGACGGCAATGCGTGATGCGTGCCAGTCAGCCGAAACCCACCCCATTCGCGAGAAACGGCGATTCGTTCCAGGCATCCGGCCCGGGGCAACCTGGCTCCCGGCTGGCGTGCAACGTGGACAAACTTTGGGGTGGTGTCCAAGCGGTGCTGCGCCGCAGCCGACTGCGGGATGGCGGAGGTCATCTTGCTGAAACAAACATGAACTGGCATATATTTGCCTTGACAAATATATTCGCGGCAATAGAATGCCGCATCATGAAGCCGAACCTGCCCCCCGCCACTCCCGCCAGCGCGTCCGTGGTTCCGCCCAGCCTGGGCGTATTGCTGACCATGGTGCGCTCCGAGCTGGTCAACGCGCTGGAGGCGGAATTCGCCCGCCAAGGATTGGATCTGAGCTTCACCCAGTACCTGATCCTGAAGAAGGCGCAGCAGCTGGGGCCGCTGTCGGCCACCGAGCTGGCGCGCGCGGTGGAGCTGGATGGCGGTGCGATGACCCGCCAGCTGGACCAGCTGGAGCGCAAGGGCTACCTGCGCCGCAGTCCGCACGAGCAGGATCGCCGCACCCTGCGCATCGAGCTGACCGAAGCCGGCAGCGCGATGTGGCAGAGCAATGCCTTCCTCTGCGGCGACCGCGTGATGAACGCGGCGCAGCGCTCGCTGAGCGAGACCGAGCGCGCGCAGCTGCACGATTACCTCGAGCGCGTGCTGCACGCGCTGCGCGACAAGTCATGACTTTTCCCTTGCCCGGATCTCCTTCCATGCGCATGCATTTCGTGGCGGTCGCCGCCGCAATCACTCTGGCCCTCGCCGGCTGCGTCAGCAGCGGCGGCCTGCATCCGGACGGCCAGGCGATCGCGCCGTCGTCGCTGCAGACCGCGCGCAGCCTCAGCGGCGTGACGCTGTCGCCTGCCGCGTGGCCGCAGACCGACTGGTGGACCGGACTGGGCGATGCCCAGCTCGACGCGCTGATGGCCGAGGCGCTGCGCGACAACCCCGGGCTGGCCGTGGCCGATGCGCGGGCGCGCGCGGCGCAGGCCGCGGTGGGCGCCGCCGACGCCGCGCGCGGTCCCGGCGTGAATGCCGGCGCCAGCGTGGCCGGCGCCCGGCTGCCCACCACGGTGCTGCCGGCCAAGGTCGGCGGCGGCCACTTCCAGGTGGCCAAATACGGTGATGTCAGCTTCAAGTGGGGGCTGGATCTGTGGGGCGGCAAGCGCGCCGCGTGGGAAGCCGCGCTGGGCAGCGCGCGCGCCGCCGAGATCGAGACGCGCGCCGCGCGCATCGAGCTGTCCGGCAACGTCGCCGCCGCCTATGCCCAGCTCGGCTACGCCTTTACCGAGCAGGATCTGAGCCGGGCCGAACTGGCGCGTGCGAGCAAGGCGCGCGAACTCACCCGCCAGCGCGTCGCCGCGGGCATCGACAACCAGATCCAGCTGCGCCAGTGCGACGCCGAAGTGGCCAGCGCCGAGCAGCAGGTGGCGCTGGCCGCGCGCGCGATCGACGCCGCGCGTTCGTCGCTGGCGGTGCTGCTGGGCAAGGGCCCGGATCGCGGCCGCGACATCGCCCGGCCGCAGCTGCTGCAGCCGGCCGAGCTGGCGGTGCCGGACAACCTGCCGGTGGACCTGCTCGGCCACCGCGCCGACCTGGTCGCCGCGCGCTGGCGGGTCGAGGCGGCAAGCAAGGACATCCAGGCGG
>JAJXTX010000212.1 GCA_021783385.1 Pseudomonadota bacterium | reverse complement strand
AACCAGCGCGTGCTGATCCGCGAGGACCTGAATGTGCCGATCGACGATCACGGCCAGATCAGTTCGACCCAGCGGCTGGAGGCCGCGCTGCCGACCTTGCGCGCGGCACGCGATGCCGGCGCGCGGGTACTGGTGCTGTCGCATCTGGGGCGACCGAAGGAAGGCCAGTTCGACGCCGCCTCCTCGCTGGCGCCGGTGGCCGCGTGGCTGGGACAACATCTTGGCGCGCCGGTGCGGCTGGTAGCCGACTATCTGGACGGCGTCGAGGTGGCCGCCGGTGAAGTGGTGCTGCTGGAAAACTGCCGCATGAATGTCGGCGAAGGCAAGGATGACGCGGCGCTGGCGCAGCGCTATGCCGCGCTGTGCGACATCTTCGTGATGGACGCGTTTGGCACCGCGCATCGGGCGCAGGCGTCCACCCACGGCGTGATCAAGTTCGCTCCGGTCGCGGCGGCCGGCCCGCTGCTGTGCGCCGAACTCGACGCGCTGGGCAAGGCGCTGGAAGCTCCGGCAAGGCCGTTGCTGGCGATCGTGGCCGGCTCCAAGGTGTCGACCAAGCTGACCCTGCTGGAAAACCTGATCGGCAAGGTCGACCAGCTGATCGTGGGTGGTGGCATCGCCAACACCTTCATCGCCGCGCTGGGTCATCCGATCGGCAACTCGCTGTACGAGCCGAACCTGATCGACGCAGCAAAGAAAGTCATGGCCGATGCGAAACGCCGCGGCGCCGAAGTGCCGATGCCGGTCGACGTGGTGGTGGCGCCGGAGTTCTCCGCGCATGCGCCGGCCACGGTCAGGCCGGTGGATCAGGTGAAGGATGACGAGATGATCCTGGACATCGGGCCGGAGACGGCCAGACGCTACGCCGAGCTGATCGCCAAGGCGGGCACGGTGGTCTGGAACGGCCCGGTCGGCGTGTTCGAGTTCGACGCGTTCGGCCAGGGCACCGAAACGCTGGCGCGGGCGATTGCCGCCTCCAGCGCCTTCTCGATCGCCGGCGGCGGCGACACGCTGGCGGCGGTGGACAAGTACGGCATCGCCGACGACGTCTCGTACATCTCCACCGGCGGCGGCGCGTTCCTGGAATTCCTCGAAGGCAAGGAGCTGCCGGCGGTCACCGCCCTGAAAGCCCGCGCAGCCGGCTGATGCCCTGCTGATGCCCTGCCCGGCGCCCGCACCTGCCTGACCTGAAAAAAACGCCGCGATCCTCGCGGCGTTTTTTCTGGCTGGATGCCACCGGCAGACTTCAGCGGATGACGTGTTTCACCGCGTCGATCACGTGCGCCACGTCGATGCCGAAATGCTCGTACAGCCGCGGCGCGGGGGCCGAGGCGCCGAACGTGGTCATGCCGACCACCGCGCCATCCAGCCCCACGTACTTGCGCCAGAAGTCGGCGGTGGCCGCCTCCACCGCCACGCGCGCGCGACACCAGCCAGGCAGCACGCCTTCGCGGTATTCCAGCGGTTGCTCGTCGAATGCCTCGGTGCACGGCATCGAAACCACGCGCACGCCCACGCCCTGCTCGGCCAGCGCGCGCATCGCCTCCATCGCCAGCTCCACCTCCGAGCCGGTGGCGATCAGGATCGCCTGGAACTTCGCCTCCAGCGGATCGGACAGCACGTAGCCGCCCCGCGCGATGTCGCCCAGCTGCCGCACATCGCGCTGCTGGTGCCTGAGGTTCTGGCGCGAGAACACGAGGCAAGTGGGCCGGCCCTGCCGCTCGATCGCCGCCTTCCACGATGCCGCCGTTTCCACGGCATCGCAGGGGCGCCAGACCTGGTTGCCGGGGATGTAGCGCAGCGAGGCGAGATGCTCCACCGGCTGGTGGGTGGGGCCGTCCTCGCCCAGACCGATCGAGTCGTGCGTGTAGACGTGGATCACATGCGCCGGGATCAGCGCGCTCATGCGCACCGCGTTGCGCGCGTAGTCGGAGAACACCAGAAAGGTGGCGTCGTAGGGAAGCAGGCCGCCATGCAGCGCCAAGCCGTTGGCGATCGCGCTCATGCCGAACTCGCGCACGCCGTAATAGACGTAATTGCCCTTGCCGCCGGCGCTGTCGCCGTTGCCGGCATCGAGGCTGCCCTTCCACTTCGTCAGGTTGGAGCCCGCCAGGTCGGCCGAGCCGCCGATCAGCTCCGGCAGCAGCGGGCCGAACGCATCCAGCGTCATCTGCGAAGCCTTGCGCGAGGCTACTTCCGGACCTTCGGCCTGCAGCTTCGCGATGTAGGCCTGCGACTTGCCGGCCCAGTCTGCCGGAAGCGTTCCGCTCAGGCGGCGGGTGAGCTCGGCGGCCAGTTCGGGGTACGCCACGGTGTAGGCGGCGAAGACGTCCTGCCACGCCTGCTCGGCCGCGGCGCCCTTCACCTTGTGGTCCCAGCCGGCGTAGATGTGGGCGGGAATCTCGAACGGCGCATGGCGCCAGTCCAGCTCGTCGCGCGCGGCCGCGACCTCGTCCTTGCCCAGCGCGGAGCCGTGGCTCTCTTCCTTGCCCTGCTTGTGGGGTGCGCCAAAACCAATGATGGTCTTGGCGCAAATAAGTGTGGGCTTCTCACTCTGACTGGTCGCCTGAACCAGTGCGCGCTTGATCGCTGCGGCGTCATGCCCGTCGACATCGCGGACCACATTCCAGCCGTAGGCCTCGAAACGCGCCGGGGTGTCGTCGGTGAACCAGCCGCGCACCTCGCCGTCGATCGAGATGCCATTGTCGTCGTAGATCGCCACCAGCTTGCCCAGCTGCCAGGTGCCGGCGAGCGAGGCGACCTCGTGCGAGATGCCTTCCATCAGGCAACCGTCGCCGAGGAACACGTAGGTGTGATGATCGACCACGGCGTGGCCGGGGCGGTTGAAGTGTGCCGCCAGCACTTTTTCCGCCAGCGCCATGCCCACGGCGTTGGCCAAACCCTGGCCGAGCGGGCCGGTGGTGGTCTCCACGCCGGGCGTTTCGCTGGCCTCCGGATGGCCGGCTGTCTTTGAGTGCAGCTGGCGAAAGCGCTGCAGCTGCTCCAGCGGCAGGTCGAAGCCGGTCAGGTGCAAGAGCGCGTACTGCAGCATCGAGCCGTGGCCGTTGGACAACACGAAACGGTCACGATTGGCCCACTTCGGGTTGGCGGGGTTGAAACGAAGAAAATCGTTCCAGAGCACCTCGGCGATGTCGGCCATGCCCATCGGCATCCCCGGATGGCCGGAGTTGGCCTTCTCCACGGCGTCCATGGCGAGGGCGCGCACGGCATTGGCGAGTTCGCGGCGAGTGGTCATCGGCAGGTCTCCGGGCAGGGCAAAACGCAGATTGTCGCTGATCCGCCGGGTGCTGTCGCGCCGATCACCGCGCCTGCACGCCCGATATCAGTACACGCGCGTAGTCGGCAGCGAATTAACTCATCCTTAATTTGTTCGGTGCGAATACCGCTGCGCTTCAGGCAGGAATGCGTCCAATGCCCCGGCGCGCGGCTAACCGCGCGCTGCCATCCGTCCATGTCCCCGCATGGCCGCTGGTACGCAGTCAATAAGAAGGAGTACTCCCATGAAAAAGACCTTGCTTGCCCTCGCGCTCGCCTGCACCAGCCTGACCGCCCTGCCCGCACTGGCGCAGGATGCCGCGGCCGCCACCCCGACCGACACTGGCAGCACCGGCGGCAACTATCAGCCCGGCCAGCCGATCGGCAGCGGCAACTGGTTCATCGACGGCAGCGTCGGCCAGAGCCACATCAACACGGGCCCCTACAACGCCCACCCGACCACCTATGCGCTCAACGGCGGCTACCGCTGGAAGGTCGGTCCGGACGTGGGGCTGGGGCTTGAGGTCGGCTACAACGACCTGGGCAATTTCCGGCTGAGGAACGCCTTCAACAGCAACCCGGTCAACCTGACCACGCAGCGCCAGGCCCTGCGCGGCTGGACCGCCGGCGTGAACGGTCACATCAACGTGTGGCGGGGCCTGTACATCAGCGGCCGCGCCGGCATTTACGGCTGGAAGGGCGATGGTTACAGCGATCAGGACATCAATCGCCATCATCTGAATCAGGTCGACTACTTCGGCGGCGCCGGCGTGGGCTACGACTTCAACGACCACTTTGGTCTGGGCCTGTCGTATGACTACTACCACGCCAGCAAGAGCAACATCCATCTGTCCACGGATACCGCGTCGCTGACGGCCGAGTACCGCTTCTGAGCGAGTTAGGCCGGATGCGCGCTGACGGGCGTCCGGCTCACGCTTTCTTAATCAGTGATTAATACTGTACTTACAAGTATTGAATCTTTCGCGTCCTGCTCCATCTATGTATCCGTGTCGCCGCCTGACTTGGGCCGCGCACCGGCAGCGGCCAATCCCCCCTTACGGGCCGGCTGCCATGACCATTGGAGAACACCATGAAAAAGACCCTGCTTGCCCTCGCTGTCACCACTGCCGGCCTGCTCAGCGTTCCGGCCGCCTTCGCCCAGAACGCGCCCGCCGCCAACGGTGGCTGGTTCGTCAACGGCAATGTCGGCCGCACCTCGATCAACCAGGGGCCGTACAACGGCCATGACACCGGTTACGCCCTCAATGGCGGCTACCGCTGGTCGCTGGCGCCGAATGTCGCGCTGGGCGCCGAGGTGGGCTACAACGACCTGGGCAATATCCAGGCCCGCAACAT
>JAJXTX010000211.1 GCA_021783385.1 Pseudomonadota bacterium | reverse complement strand
CACACGAAGTCACCCATGTCCCGCACCCTCGCCGAATGGCTGGCGTACCAGGAACACATCAACCCGCGCAGCATCGAGCTGGGGCTCGATCGCGTGCGCACGGTGTGGCAACGGCTGGGCGCGCCGGCGCCGGCGCGGCGGGTGATCACGGTCGGCGGCACCAACGGCAAGGGTTCCACCGTGGCGTTGCTGGAAGCGATGCTGCGTGCCGCCAGCCTGCGCGTGGGCGCCTTCACCTCGCCGCATCTGCTGACCTACAACGAGCGCGTGCGCATCGACGGCGCGGATGCCGGCGATGCAGCACTGATCGGCGCATTCGAGCGGATCGAGGCGGTGCGTGGCGACCTGCCGCTGACCTATTTCGAGTTCGGCACGCTGGCCGCGCTCGATGTTTTTGCCCGCGCGCCGCTTGATGTGGCGCTGCTGGAAGTGGGCCTGGGCGGGCGGCTGGATGCGGTCAACCTGATCGACGCCGACGTGGCGGTAATCACCACCGTCGACCTCGATCACATGGACTGGCTGGGGCCGGATCGCGACAGCATTGGGCGCGAGAAGGCCGGCATCGCGCGGGCGGGGCGGCCGGTGATCGTGGGCGAGCCGGACCCGCCGGCCGGGCTGCTCGATGCGCTGGCGGGCGCTGCGGCCAGGGTCGAGCGCGCCGGGGTGGATTTCAGCGCCGAGCGCCACGCCACCGGCTGGCACTGGCGCCATCGCGGTGGCAGCGCGATGGCGTTGCCCGATCCGGCGCTGGCCGCGCCGGTGCAGTTCGCCAATGCGGCGACCGCAGTGGCTGCGCTGCATGCGCTGTTCGCCCTCGACGCGGCGCTGGCGCCGCAGGATCTGTCCGCCGCGATCGACGCCGGCCTGCGCACGGCGCGGGTACCGGCGCGGCTGCAGTCGCTTGGCGGCGACCCGGCGCTGATCGTCGATGTCGGCCACAACCCGCAGGCGGCGCGCGCGCTGGCCGAATGGCTGCAGACGCAGCCGCCGATGCGCGTGCATGCGGTGTATGGCGCGCTGGCCGACAAGGACGTGGGTGGCGTGATCGCCGCGCTGGGCGCGCGCATCCAGCACTGGCATCTGGCCGGGTTGCAGCACGCCACCCCGCGCGGGCTGAGCGCGGCGGCGCTCGGCGCGATCGTGCAGCAGACGCTGCCGCAGGCCGCGTTCGATACGCACGCCGATGTCGCCGCTGCGCTGGCGGCGGCGCGCGCGGCGGCCGGGGCGGGTGAATGCATCCTGGCGTTCGGCTCGTTTTTCGTGGCCGCCGCGGTGATCGCTGAACGTCCGCATTGAGCGGCCCGGCCGCCGCGGTCATGGCCGGCGACGCAGGCGGGTATAATCGCCGCGGTCACTGCCGCGTTTGCCGCCCTGGAGCGAAGTCTTGAAAACACGCCTGCTGGGAGCCGCCGTCCTGTTAGCCCTGGCGGCGCTGTTCCTGCCCATGATCTTCACCGGCAAATCGCCGACCACCGGCGGCGACCAGAGCGTGAGCCTGGCCATTCCGCCGGCACCGGACGGCGATCTGCAAACCCGCACCATGAGCCTCACGCCGGACGCCGCGGTCGGCACGCCAGCCAATACCGCCAGTACGGTCCAGCCGAACGCCACCGTGATTCCTGGTTCGGGCGACCGGCTCGCCACGGTGAACATCGGCTCGCGTCGCCCGCCGGATGTGCAGACCGATGCCGGCGCCAGCCGGCAGCCGGCGCCGCCCGGCGTCACCACCGGCTCGGGCGATTCGCCCAGCCAGCCGGTGATCCCGATGCAGCCCAAGCCTGGCAGCAGCCCGATCGCCGCCAAACCAGCGCCGGCCAAAGCACGGCCGACGCCGGTGGGGCCGGCCGTGCGCCCCGGGCCGGTGACTGCCGCGCCCGCCGCCAGCGTGGCGCGCGGCAGCTACACGCTCAATCTCAGCGCCTACGCCAGCGCCGCGGGCGCCGCGAACCTGGAGCGCCGCGTGCGCGCGCTGGGCTATCCGGTCAGCGGCCATCCGCTCAGCCAGGCCGGCCAGCAGCGCACGCTGGTGATCGCCGGCCCGTTCGAGACGCGTACCGCGGCCGAGGCGGCGCGGCTGCGGATCATCCAGTCGATCCCCGGCGTGCCCGCGCGGCTGCAGCAGGATGCCAGCGTCGACAGCGCGGCATCGGCCGCGGCCGCGCCAACGGCGTCGGGTCCGGCGCGGGCCGGCGGCTGGGCCGTGCAGCTGGCCGCGATGAGCAGCCAGAGCGACGCCAATGCGCTGCGCGACAAGCTGCGTGCCAACGGTTTCGACGGCTTCGTCGACTCGGTGCAGGCCGGCGGCAAGCGGCTGTGGCGCGTGCGCGCCGGCCCGCAGACCCAGCGCGCCGACGCGCAGCAGCTGCACGACCAGATCAAGGCAAAACTGGGCATCGACGGCAATATCGTCGCGGTGCCTTGAGCATGCACGCGTCAGCACACGAGTCGGGCAGGTGAGCGGATGAACTGGACTGACTACATCATCATTTGTGTGCTGGCCCTGTCGGTGCTGGTCGGGCTGTGGCGCGGACTGATCTCCGAAGTGCTGGCACTGGTGATCTGGATCGCCGCGTTCTGGGTGGCATGGACGTTCGGCCCCACGGTGGCGGCGCATTTCGATGCGCTGATCAAGCTGCCTTCGGCGCGCATCATCGTCGGCTACGGCCTGTGCTTCGTTGCCGTGCTGCTGCTTGGTGCGCTGCTGCGCTTCGTGATCGGCCGGCTGGTCGAGAGCACCGGCCTGTCCGGCACCGACCGCCTGCTGGGCATGGTGTTCGGCCTGGCGCGGGGCGTGCTGCTGGTGACCCTGCTGGTGTTTCTGCTCGGCTTCACCGCGTTCACGCGTGATCCGTGGTGGCAGCAGTCGGCGTTGCTGCCGCAGTTCGAGCGGGTGGCGGCGTGGCTGGAGCAGCGCGTACCGGCCGGTGTGCGCGAGCACCTGCACCCGCAGGCCGTGCACGAGCAGCTGTCGCGCTTGCGCGCCGCACTGCCCACCCCCATCTCGGGGGGTGCGCCTGCCCCTGCGGCATCGACCCATGCCGCCGCGCCGGCAGCGGCAACCAGCACGATGCGTCACCCCACGACCTTCTGAGCGGGCTTGCGCTTTCGACCCACCGCGCTTTCGCGAAACAACCTTTCTGAAACGGGCAGCAAACCATGTGCGGAATCATCGGCATTGTCGGTACCACCGAAGTGGCGTCGGCGCTCTATGACGGCCTGACGGTGCTGCAGCATCGTGGTCAGGACGCGGCCGGCATTGCCACCGTGGACGGGGCGCGATTGCGCCTGCACAAGGGCAACGGGCTGGTGCGCGACGTGTTCGGCCAGGCCGCCATGAGCGGCCTGCGCGGGCGCATCGGCATCGGCCACTGCCGCTACCCCACCGCCGGCTCGGAGGGCTCGGCCGAGGCGCAGCCGTTCTACGTCAACTCGCCCTACGGCATCGCCTTTGCGCACAACGGCAACCTGGTCAACACCGACGCGCTGCGCCGCGAGATGTTCGAGGACGACCGCCGCCACATCAACACCGAGTCCGATTCCGAGGTGTTGCTGAACGTGCTGGCGCACGAGCTGCAGATCCAGGACCGGATGGCGCTGACCCCCGATCACATCTTCAAGGCGGTGGCCGGCGTGCATGCACGCGCCATCGGCGGCTATGCCTGCGTGGCGCTGGTGCTCGGCTACGGCCTGGTCGCGTTCCGCGATCCGCACGGCATCCGCCCGCTGGTGCTGGGCGAGCGCGCCACCGCCGAAGGCACCGAGTACGCGGTGGCGTCGGAGTCGGTGGCATTCGACGTGCTCGGCTTCAAGCGCGTGCGCGACATCATGCCGGGTGAGGCGGTGATCATCACCGACGGTGGCCAGCTCTACAGCCGCCGCTGCGCCGAGGGCGCCACGCACACGCCGTGCATCTTCGAATACGTGTACCTGGCGCGGCCGGACTCGATGATCGAGGACGTCTCGGTCTACAAGGCGCGCCTGCGCATGGGCGAGAAGCTGGCCGAGAAGATCCTGCGCGCGCGGCCCGAGCACGGCATCGACGCGGTGATCCCGATTCCCGACACCGCGCGCACCGCGGCCAGCGCGCTGGCCGGCGCGCTGGGCGTGCCGTTCCGCGAGGGCTTTGTCAAGAATCGCTACATCGGCCGCACCTTCATCATGCCGGGGCAGGGCGAGCGGGTGAAGTCGGTGCGCCGCAAGCTCAATGCGATCGACCTGGAGTTCCGCAACAAGAACGTGCTGCTGGTGGACGACTCGATCGTGCGCGGCACCACCTCGCGGCAGATCATCCAGATGGCCCGCGACGCCGGCGCGAAGAACGTCTATTTCGCCTCCGCCGCGCCGCCGGTGCGCTACCCGAACGTCTACGGCATCGACATGCCGTCGGCCTCGGAGCTGGTCGCCGCCGGGCATACCGAGCAGGAAGTGGAGACGATGCTCGGCGCCGACTGGCTGATCTACCAGGATCTCGAGGATCTGATCCGGGCGGTGCAGGACGGCAACGAGGAACTGCGCCAGTTCGACACCTCGTGCTTCTCCGGCGAGTACGTCACCGGCCTGGACCAGCGCTACCTGGCGCAGATCCAGCTGCTGCGCTCCGACGACGCCAAGGCCGCCCGGCGCAGCGCGTGACT
>JAJXTX010000210.1:2855-4660 GCA_021783385.1 Pseudomonadota bacterium | reverse complement strand
TCGATGCCGATCTCGCGCAGCAGTGCGCGCGCGCGCGCGTAGTCGTCGGCGTTGCTGATCCACACCTGCGCCCAGCTGTCGCGGTTGTCCTGCCGCTGCGTGTAGCTGAAGCGTTGCCAGGTGGGACGGTTGTAGTTGGAGCGATTGGCCACGGTCGCCTCGATGCCGTGTTCGGCCATCAGGGCGACCACGGCATCGATGTTTTCCTGGCGGGGCGAGGTATAGATCTGGCGCATGCGCGCAGTTTACCCGGCTTGGCCGGCGCTGGCCCGGCCAGCTTCCTCGATCAGGGCTGGCGCAGGCGGATCAACCCTTCCTGCGCGGTGGAGGCGACCAGCCGGCCGTCGCGGCTGAAGATCTGTCCGCGCGCGAGGCCGCGGCCGCCCTGCGCGGTGGGGCTGTCGAACGAGTACAGCAGCCATTCGTCGACGCGGAACGGGCGATGGAACCACAGCGCATGATCGAGGCTGGCCATCTGCACGTTCTGCGTCATGTAGGAAATGCCGTGCGGCAGCGTGGCGGTGCCGATCAGATGGAAGTCCGACGCATAGGCGAGCAGTGCGCGGTGCAGGATCGCCGCGTCGCTGACCGGCGCAGTGAGGCGGAACCAGATGTGCTGGATCGGCGGCCGCTTGACCGGATGCAGCTCGTCGCGCGGCCACACCTGGCGGAACTCGAACGGGCCGTCGATGCCCATCCAGCGCTGCAGCTTCACCGGCAGCCGCGCCAGCTCGTCCGGCGGCAGGTGGCGCATCGGCTCCAGATCGTCCGGCGCAGGCACTTCGGGCATGCTGGTCTGGTGTTCCACGCCCTGTTCCGGCAGCTGGAACGAGATCGAGCCGTTGAGGATCGGCTGGCCGTGCTGGATCGCCACCACCCGCCGCGAGGAGAACGAGCCGCCGTCGCGGGTGCGCTCCACGCTGTAGACGATCGGCGCATTGATGTCGCCGGCACGCAGGAAATACGCGTGCAGCGAGTGCGCCTCGCGGCTGGCATCCACCGTCTCCTGCGCCGCCGCCAGCGCCTGGCCCAGCACCTGGCCGCCGAACACGAAGCGGGTGCCGATATCGCGGCTCTGGCCGCGGAACAGGTTGTCCTCCAGCCGCTCCAGCTGCAGCAGTTCGACCAGTTCGGCCACGTGGGTCTCGCGCATGCAGGGGATTCGCTGTGCAGGGGATCAGGCGCCGATTATAGCGGGCGCGTCTTCGCTGCCGCGGTCAGCCCGCGGGCGCGTGCAGGCGGGTCAGGCCGCTGCCGTCGAGCACCGCCGCCCAAGGAAACAGCGGGCCGGGATCGAGCTTGCGCCGGATCATCTGCGCGGGATCGTCGCTGGCCGGCATCAGCACGGTGTCCAGATCCTCGTGCCCGGCGATCTGCCGCAGCTGCGGGAATTCGTGGCGCAGCTGGGCGAGCAGGGCGCGCAGCGCGGCGATCTGGGCGGCCGTGTACGGCTCGGTCATCTGCTGGTGCTGCGAGTCCCACCAGCGCGGGTAGCGGCCAAGATTGACCAGCTCGATGCCGATCGAATCGGGATTGTGGCCGCGCACGTGGTTGGCCACCCGCGTGCCCGGCACGTAGCGATAGATCGCGCCGTCGCGGTCGATGTAGTAGTGGCCGCTGTTGCCCGTGCCGTTCTCGTACAGCGGTTTCTCGCCATAGGCGCGGGCGGTGGCCAGATCCGGCAGCTCGGTGCAGTGGATCACCACCAGCGCGACTGCGCTGGCCGGACGCGCGGGCAGCCGGGACACGTATGGCAGCGGCTGGTCGTGGATGGTCAAAGGCATGGCGGCAGTCTCGCATGCCCG
>JAJXTX010000210.1:0-2755 GCA_021783385.1 Pseudomonadota bacterium | reverse complement strand
GCCGCATGAATGCACCTTCCGCCAACGCGTTCTTCGCCACCTGCCCGAAGGGGCTGGAATACCTGCTGCGCGACGAGCTCATCGCGATGGGCGCCAGCGACGTGCGCGAGACGCTGGCCGGCGCGCACTTTTCCGGCACGCTGGAAACCGCGTATCGCGCCTGCCTGTGGTCGCGCCTGGCCAGCCGCATCCTGCTGCCGCTGGCCGAGTTCGATGCGCCCGACGATGACGCGCTGTACCGCGGCGTGCAGGCGATCGACTGGAGCGCTCACCTGGCCGCGCACGCCACCTTCGCGGTGGACGCCGGCACCGCGTTGAGCAAACTCACCCACAGCCAGTTCATCGGCCTGCGCGTGAAGGACGCGGTGGTCGACCAGTTCCGCCAGCGCGACGGCAACCGCCCCGGCATCGACACCGACGAGCCGGACATCCGCATCAATGTGCGCGTGCGTCGCGACCGCGCCACGATCTCGCTGGACCTGGCCGGCTCGCCGCTGCACCGGCGCGGCTGGCGCGAAGTGCAGGGCGAGGCGCCACTGAAGGAAAACCTCGCCGCCGCGATGCTGCTGCGCGCGCAGTGGCCGCAGGTGTATGCCGGTGGCGGCGTGCTGCTCGACCCGATGTGCGGCTCCGGCACCCTGCTCATCGAAGGCGCGTTGATGGCGGCCGACGCGGCGCCCGGGCTGCGCCGCGAATATTTCGGTTTCCTCGGCTGGCAGCAGCATGACATCGCCCTGTGGCGTGGCCTGCTGGACGAGGCCAACCAGCGTGCCGAGGTCGGCCTGCGCGCGTTGCGCAGCGGCTTCTTCGGCAGCGACGCCGATCCACGCATGGTGCAGACGGCCAAACGCAACGCGCAGCAGGCCGGGGTGGCCGGCTTCTTCACGCTGGACAAGCAGGACGTGGCGCACGCCGCGCCGCCGCCCGGCGTGACGCACGGTCTGCTCATCACCAACCCGCCGTACGGCGAGCGGCTGGGCGAGCGCGCCGAGATGCCGCAGCTGTACCGGGCGCTGGGCGACGCGCTGCGCGCCCGCTTCACTGGCTGGCGCGCCGCCGTGCTGGCCGGCGACGTGGAGTTGGGCCGGGCCATGCAGCTGCACGCGGACAAGCGCTACGTGCTGTACAACGGCGCGCTGGAAACCGTGCTGCTGACGTTCGACCTGAAGCCGCGCGACGAGGCGCCGCGCGTGCCGAAGCCGCTGTCGGCCGGCGCGCAGATGCTGAAGAACCGGCTGGAGAAAAACCTCCGGCACCTGCGCAAACGACTCACCCGTGAAGGCATCCACTGCTGGCGCGCCTACGACCAGGACCTCCCCGAATACGCCGCTGCGATCGACGTCTACGGCGATACGCGCGGTGACGATCATCTGCACATCCAGGAATACCGCGCGCCGGCCGACGTGCCGGCCGACATCGCGCGGCTGCGTCTGCGCGAAATCGCGCGCGTCGCCGGAGAGGTGCTCGGCGTGCCGCGCGAGCGCATCGCGCTGAAGACCCGCGAACGCGGCAAGGGCGGTTCCAAATACGGCCAGATGGATCAGCGCGGCGAGTTCATCGAGGTGGAGGAGGATGGCCTCAAGCTGCTGGTCAACCTCACCGACTACCTCGACACCGGCCTGTTCATCGATCACCGGCTGGTGCGCGCGAAGCTGCGCGAGCTGGCGCACGGCAAGTGCTTCCTCAACCTGTTTGCCTATACCGCCACCGCCAGCGTGCATGCCGCCGCCGGCGGCGCGCTGGAGACCACCAGCGTGGATCTGTCGGCGACGTATCTGGAGTGGGCCTCGCGCAACCTCGCACTGAACGGTTTCAGCGGTTCCAGCCACCGGCTGATGCAGCTCGATGCGCTGGAGTTCCTGCAACACGATCGCGAGCGCTACGGGCTGATCTTCGTCGACCCGCCGACCTTCTCCAACTCCAAACGCGCCGAGGACTTCGACGTGCAGCGCGATCACGTCAAGCTGCTGCTGGCCTGCGACGAGCGGCTGACGCGCGACGGCGTGATCGTGTTCTCCAACAACTTCCGCCGCTTCAAGCTGGATCGCGAGGCACTGGCCGAGCGCTTCGTGATCGAGGACTGGAGCGCGCCAAGCATCCCGTTCGACTTCGTTCGCCGCGCCGATATCCACGGCTGCTGGCTGTTGCGAAGGCGGCCGGCTGACGCCGCGCCAAACCCGTGGGACAGCGCCCGCATCAAGAAATAAACCCTTCAGTTCACATTAAGCGCCGCAGGCCGAGCATCAGCCCCGTATCAACGGAGAGGTGTCATGACCAAGCGATTCGGCAGTGCAACCAAACTGGCAGCAATGAGTCTTGCCGTGGCAGCGGCGGTGGCGATGCCGCTCAGCGCATCGGCCGACGGCTGGGGTCGCGGCCACCACGGTGATTTCCATGGCGGGTACCACGAGGGCTATCGCGGCGGCTACGGGCATGACCACGACGGCGGCCACTGGGAAGGCGGCCGCTGGATTGCCGGCGCGCTGGTCGCCGGTGCGGTGGTCGGACTGGTCAGCGACGCGCTGCGTCCGGCACCGGTGTACTACGGCCCGCCGGTGGTCTACAGCCAGCCGCGCACCGTGTATTACGAGGATGCACCGATCGTGCGCCGTCGCGTGGTGACGCGCGAGGTGATCTACAACGATCCGTACCGGACCCGCTACTACGGCGACGGCGATGATGAGGACGACGGCGATTGATCTCGCCCGGCGCTTCAACCGATGACCAGAGCCCGGCCTGCGCCGGGCTCTTTCGT